>NZ_JBCEBQ010000020.1:0-31757 GCF_049472505.1 Rhizobium sp. HT1-10
CTTTGAAACGGGAACGTCATTCTATCGTGGATGTCGCATATTCAGTTGGCTACAGCTCTGACACAGCTTTCAGTATCGCGTTCAAAAGAACGTTCGGCATCAACCCTTCCAGTTTCCGTTTGCAACACCTTGACCTTTAAAGAATACGTTTTGCAGCATTGGGGCCGCTTCCGACCTATAGGACCGAATACGGAACTCTCTCGCCAGG
This sequence comes from Rhizobium sp. HT1-10, assembly GCF_049472505.1. Taxonomy (NCBI): domain Bacteria; kingdom Pseudomonadati; phylum Pseudomonadota; class Alphaproteobacteria; order Hyphomicrobiales; family Rhizobiaceae; genus Rhizobium; species Rhizobium sp. HT1-10. Next base: position 209 of record NZ_JBCEBQ010000020.1, read on the forward strand.
GTGTGACTGGCACATCGGTTACCAAAGACAAACAACTTGGCAATATCTTGCAGAAGCATCCGTCTGGCGAAGGCTATCCCGGTGGCGCAGTCATTCAATGCGCGGCCACACGCTTCGCATACCCTCTCCAAAGTCGGCAGTCTTCGTCTCCTTCACATCCTACCTACTACGATAGCCATGCGACTTTTTCCAACCTGCCTCGGTCTTGCAGCATCCGCAGTGCATGCATAAGTTCAGGGGCCATTTCCCTGATCTCATGAAGATGAATACCGCCGAGTTTTCTCAATGTCACTTCAGCTTTCTCCAAAAGCTCGACGGCGTGTCGCTTTCCACTTTTATCGTATGGAACAAGGTTGACATATCCTGCATCGATCAGGCCGGTAATAAGTTCCGAAGCCGATTGTAGCGATATCAATAGGCGGTCGGCAAGTATTCCGGCTGTCATTTGCTTTCCGTAGGGTAAGCCCTTTATAGCGAGAAGCGCCTGATGTTGAGGCGGGGTCAGACCGAGCTTTATTACTTCGCTCACACTAAAATCTGTAAATTTTCGCAATGCATAGCGCAGATCGGAAAGAGCTTCGTAATCTATCTGTGAGGGCACTGCATAGCGACTATTGGCAGACATCTGGAAACCTCCCTGTCAAACCAACGAAATTATATCGTACTACGATATAATTGCAAGACGAATGCCGTAGGCTTATTCTGAGGGCCCTATCACCTGGGTGCGGGTATGTGAGCGTCCCGAAAGCAGGAGGATCAGACATATCTGCGAAACGATCTTCCTCCGGTGCTACCGCAACGTCTACATTCGCCACCGAAAAGCCGGTCCACGCAAATCCGGAGGATGTGGAAGGCTTGGTCCCGGTGAATATCTACTCGGCAACCGACACCGCTACATGCAGGCCTTCAAGAGGCCCAATGAGATGTACTCGCCAGACGGAATGGTCACCGTCGAGGGCTAGCATTCGATGATGGGCGTTCTAGAGACGCTTGATCCGGAACTTGCCAACGCAGATGTTCCGCTCGCAAAGACGTTCCATCCGACGTTTGCCAAGGCCGCCGAAGCCTGAAATCGCTAGCCAAGCGCTCGATTTGGTACCAATATCCCTATCGGCAGTTTTAATCTGGCTGCTGGCACGCGCTCCGGGATAGGAGGGGAGGTAATGGAGAAGACAGAGCGCTGGCGCCAGATGGCAATCGCGCCAAAAGACGGCAGTCGGATCCTTGTCACGATCCATTCGGCCGAACAGGGAGCGGCAGAAGTTGATCTCGCTTATTGGTCGAGATCCGACCAATTCGGTTTAGAAGGCTGGCGAGCCGCCGATTCCTCGCCCGGTCGCGTTGTAGAGTACGCCGAGCCAGAATTAAAGTGTTGGATGCCGATGCCACCGGTTAATCTCAATAGCAATTTGATGCCCTCAGCTTGGGAAGGCGACGACGAGCAGCAACTTGATGGGGCGGGGATTTAAGACTTGCCCGCCATGTGGCCAACACGATTGGAAAAAGGTGCCCGGCTTCATTGGCATAACAGTTAAGCTGTTTGCGCTTATCTGCCGCCTTGCGTGGATTGCGTTGGTTTCAACGAATGTTCGAACGGATAACCCACGGTGATCCGCCGCCGGAAGTAAGAGGTTTAGCCCGTTTGAACACCTCGGTGAGTTCTCACTTAATGGGAGCCAGCCGCCAAATAACTTAACAAACATATAGCCCCCAACCCTGTCGTTAGATAATTTGGTTTCACATTGACGAACAGTAGAGACAACGCGAGCCCCAATACCGATGCGCATGCGCCACTGCCAAACCCGAGGCCATGAAAACTGAACGCGGCAGCACCCAAGGCAACACTCGTTGCAACACTCGTTTCAAGGGAATGATGCATTTCAGAAGCGCCCTCGGTGAATAACCAAATGACGCGACTGGCACTTAAACCGATGGCGGCGACCAGCAGAAGGAAGGCAATCATCTCGGATGCGGCCTGCAATCGGGCACCCGCCGAAAAGCGCCATTTTCCGTGACGATGACGTCCATTGGTATGTCATGAACGTGAGGCTTGATTGTCGGGAGTTTTTGGAACGAGTAGCCTACTCCGATTATAACGGGCGTAGGGGTGAAGGCTGCTATGGTGCGATCGAAGAACCCGCCGCCGTAACCCAATCGATAGCAGGCACTATCAAATCCGACCAGCGGCGCGATCACGATGTCCGGACGTATCGACTTACCTGCGACAGGCACTGGAATGTTCCAGAGCCCGCGGTGGAGTTTTTCTCCTATATTCCAGGGTCGGAACTCAAGTGGCTCTTTCATTGCGACAATCACGGGAAGAAGACGAACGCCGCCAGCCGCCGCAGTCGCCGGCATCCATCCGCGCAGGTCGGGCTCGCCAAGAAAGGGCCAATACGCCGCCACTGATTTGCCCGCAATATCTCCGAGAATCTCATCAAGCACGTTGGAGATTGCAAAAACAAAGCTTACTCTCTCAGCATTTGTGGCCGCAATTCTTAAAGCGAACAAGCGCTCGCGCTCTGTCGTTCGCCAGGTAGCAATCTCCTTCGAAAGCGAGTCTGTGACCTGAACTCCCATGTAGCTGGGATCGACTTGATGCATGGAGCATGCCGGAGATGTATACTCTGCTGGCTCCTCGGCCTGAAACTCATCTTCGGTCATTTTCCCCTCCCTCGGCAAGAAGCTTCATCTCACACACGCCGCGCCTAACCACAATCTCACTGATAACGCTTGAATACCGTTTTTGTTTGTAGAATAATAGTCTCTGATAATTCTCAAACAGAGATCATTTTGTGGACGTCTCTTCTCTTGAAATCTTTCTCGCCGTCGTCGCGGAAAACAGCGTCACACGCGCGGCCAAACTTATAGGTCGCGTGCCTTCCAATGTGACAATTCGTATTCAGCAACTGGAAGCCGATTTGGGCGTCGTGCTGTTTAGTCGCGAAGGCAAGAAGATGACGCTGACCAAGGAAGGTCGGACGTTCCTTTCATACGCCAATCGGCTGACCTTGCTTGCGCGGGAGGCAAGACTTGCCGTCAAGCCATCCGGCCCTGCCGGCAGCCTACGGGTAGGAACGATGGAGAGCACAGCCGCAAGCAGGCTCCCTGCGGTTCTCAGTCAATTCAATCAGCTTTGGCCCACGGTGGCTGTGCGACTGACAATGGGAGCTTCTCGCGATCTGACCCGAGCTGTCATCGCCGAGGAACTTGACTGTGCGTTGATAGCACGGCTTCCGAATCATTTGCTCGATTCAAAGAGTAGTCAGGATCCCGAGCTAGACGAGCTTGAGACCCTGAAAGCATACGTCGAAGAGCTTGTCGTTGTTCTTCCCGTGGGGCACCCATCTATTCGGAAAGCAACAGATCTAAGGGTTGAAACCCTGGCGGCCCTTGAGCCCGGGTGTACCTATCGGCGGATCGCGGAGGACTGGACTCGTTCTTCGGGCTCTGTCGCAACGCTTGAACTGAACTCCTACCATGCCATCCTGGCCAGCGTGACGACAGGGAAATCCGCCGGCGTGATGCCAAGGTCGGTCTACGATCTCATGTCCTGGCCAAGCGGAATTGCAACGCACCCTTTGGGCAAGGTGGATACGCTGTTGATCCACAAAAAATTGGAGTATTCGCCGGCGATCGAGGTGTTTCGTGACATCATCCTGAGCTCCGAATACGCGTCGTCAGACACTTTGATCGCAGTCCAGGCGACCTAGCCAGGGTCCACCGTGCCGGGTCAATTGTCGTCTTCCCAACTAGGCTTTAATAATGATAAAGTTTCAGAATCCCAAAAAGGGATTTCATTTTCGCTTGTTCTATCCGATCCTGGCCGGCGCGACCTTGCGTGAGCGACTGCTTGCATGTTTGGGGGCATTGTTCGGAATCGCACTAACGGGCTTGATTTGCGGCGCTATTTTTGGGGCCGGTGCTCACTTGCCGCTGATCGTTGCCCCGATGGGCGCCTCAGCTGTCCTGCTGTTTGCTGTTCCCACCAGTCCCCTGGCCCAGCCTTGGCCGATCATCGGAGGAAATACAATATCGGCGTTGATGGGGGTGATTGCCGGATACTTCATTCATGATCCGATCATAGCAATCGGTGTGGGCGTTTCTTTGGCAATTGGCGCTATGTCGTTCACGCGTTGCATACATCCACCCGGTGGTGCTGCCGCCCTAACTGCGGTGCTTGGCGGTCCGGCCGTGGCGAGTTGGGGGTTGCTGTTCCCATTCGTGCCTGTGGCCTTGAACTCCTGCATCCTCGTGGCTGTCGGGCTGCTGTTTCATAAGCTTTCCAAAAGACCCTATCCGCATGTCCCGTTACCCGCCGCGGTCAATACGCATCTGACTGCTGACACCCCGTCAGCCAGCCGATTGGGATTTCTGCCACAGGATATCGATGCTGCGCTTGCTGCGTTGGATGAAACATTCGACATCGACCGTGGCGACCTGGCGAACCTGCTTCAGCAGGTCGAGCTTCAGGCCACCATTCGACACTTTGGACCGATAACCTGCAAGGATGTTATGTCGAGAGATGTAGTCGTCGTCGGTCGGAATTCCCCGGCATTGGAAGCGCGAGGCCTTCTTCTCAAGCACAACATCAGGACACTGCCTGTTGTCGACGCAGATCGCCGTCTTCTTGGATCGGTTGGACTGCGTGAACTATCGGATAAGGCGGGCACGGTCGCCTCCGCGATGGGTCCGATAGGGACGGCTCTGGAAATGCAACCTGCCCTGTCTCTTATTCCGGCGCTCACGGACGGTCGGTCGCACGCTGTCATCGTCGTTGACAAGGATCACCATGTGATCGGTCTGATTTCTCAGACCGATCTCTTAAGCGTTATTGCAAGAGCTTTACCAAGCGTTGTCGTCCCGCAAGCAGGCAAAGCGCCCGACTAGTTGGTCTTTCTACTGCGCGTGGCATTTCACGCGATCGATGCAAGGCTTCGCTCCAGATCGGAAATCAAATCGACCTCCGCCTCCAATCCTATCGATAGTCGCAATAGACTGTCCGTTATGCCGGCGGCCATTCTCGCCTCCGGACCCATCCCGACATGCGTCATCGTCGCGGGATGAGCGACCAGGCTCTCCACACCTCCCAAAGATTCTGCGAGTGTGAACACCCTGATGGCGGCCACGAAACATCGCACCGCTTGTAGCCCTCCTTTGAGCTCGAAGCTCAACATTGCCCCGAAGCCTAGCTGTTGGCGCGTGGCGAGATCGTGACCCGGATGAGTGGAGAGGCCTGGATAGTGGACAGCGGCTACTTTCAGATGCTCTGACAGGAATGAAGCGACCAATTGTGCGGTCGCCTGTTGCCGTTCGATCCGCGGGTAAAGGGTTCGGATGCCCCGCAACGTCAAATAGGAATCGAACGGAGATCCGGTGACGCCGGTAATATTCGCCCAGGATCGCAACGACTGAAGATCATTTTTGTCTGCTGCTACGACTGCACCACCCACAACATCCGAGTGCCCGTTCAGGTACTTTGTCGTTGAATGAATAACGAAATCAGCGCCAAGCTCGATGGGGTGCTGCAGAGCTGGAGAGAGAAAAGTATTGTCGACCGCGACTTTTGATCCGGCCTGCCTGGCAAGTTCCGAGATGGCTCGAATATCGGCCACCCGCATCAGCGGATTGCTTGGAGTTTCGATAAGGACAAGCGCTGGCATTGGGTAAAATGCTTCGATGAGAGCCATAGTGTCGCCTTGGTCGACGAAGGTGACTTTAATCACTCCACGGTCACACAGTGATGACAACAGCCGATGTGTCCCTCCATAGCAATCGCGTGGTGCTACCACAATATCGCCTTGTTTCAGGAGACCCAGGACCAAGTTAATTGCTGCCATCCCGGAGGACGTGACAACGGCGCCGGCCCCACATTCAAGTTTCGCGACTGTGTCCGCGAGAAGATCGCGCGTGGGGTTGGCGGTTCGCGAATATTCGTAAGCTTGTTCCTGTTCGAATGTCTCGAATTTAAAATTACTAGTCAGGTAGATCGGCGGGGCGATCGCACCCACCCGGTATCCGCTGCAATGCCGTTGGCGGCTGCTACGGTCTGCGAATCGAGCAATTCCGTCATTAAGTTCCCCTTTAAGCGACAGCAAATGTCAAGGTCTTGAGAAGGCTTTGAGGCCCAGGCTCAGCCGATCTGAGGCTGCAGCCAAAACTAGATTTTAAGATTTTTCTCTTTGCCTTCTGTCCTAGGGCGATTATAATTCCTATTATAGAAATGACAATGCTCTATCGTTTCCTGAATAGAACCGTTTTGCTGCGCCTGACTGTCAAGAACCAAGACGTCGAAAAACCGTCGATTGATATGAAAATACCCAACGACGAAGAGAAAATGACATGACGTTTGTGGTGACCGACAACTGCATCAAATGCAAATACATGGACTGCGTTGAAGTCTGTCCGGTCGATTGCTTTTACGAGGGCGAGAACATGCTCGTCATACAGCCCGATGATTGCATCGATTGCGGCGTGTGCGAACCGGAGTGCCCAGCGGAGGCAATTCTTTCGGATACCATGCCGGGCCTGGATAAGTGGCTCCGGCTGAATTCGGAATATTCCGCGATTTGGCCGAATATTGCGATCAAACGGCGAGCTCCAGAAGACGCAAAGACGTTTGACGGGGTACCTGACAAGCTGGCGAACTATTTTTCGGGCAAACCTGGGTCGGGTGATTTGGGGAGCGCATAGCGTTCCTCCATTAACCTCGAGCTCAACCTTGTTGCGTGCCGACTTGGATCTGTTCGATAGGAGAAGTTATGAACGAGAGTGAACTCGAACGGCTTTATGCACGGCGGCTCCAGCTTCGACACCAACTCGAGTGGCGAGAAGCGAACTATCTCGCAGGAGAAACCGACGATGGGGGCGATGCCGAATTGCGCGAGCGGATCAGCGACCTGGCAAAAGAGATAGCTGTGCTCGAAAAACATGCCGGCCGCTCCTCCTAGCTACGAAGCTCGCCTTTTTGCTGACGGTAGGCTTCCATTCCGAAAAAGGCGGATCGATGATCCTCGGAGGACCGCGTGGCGCTCCGAAGGTGAAGAAGATCCTTGCGGGTTATCAGCCCAACGACGAACCTGGTGTCAGGATCGGTGATCGGGATTCGTCCGGTGTCACCCTTCAACATGAGATCTGCGATAAAGCCGACCGTGTCTTCAGGATGGCCGACCGGTATCGAACTATCTGAAACCTTGTCTCCAAGCGTCCCGCCCTCCCCGATCGTGTGCACATTCCAGCTGAGCGCGTCTGACCGTGATACGACCCCAATCAATCTTTGCTGAGCGTCTGTCACAGGATACGTGCGGTGGATGCTCTGCTCCGAACCGAAAAAGGCGTAGGCATCGGCGATCTGCATCGCACCCGGTAAGCAATCGACGGCCATCGTCATAATATCCCTTGCTCTTGTCAGCTCGAAAGGATCGATACCGTATTCCCGCGTTATGTGCTGCCCCCGGCGCGCGATCTTCTCAGTCAGGATCGAACGTTTCAACAATAAGACCGTCACGGAATAAGCGACGACTGTTGCTGCGAGAAGCGGTACGAGCGTATGAATATCGCCGGTAATTTCGACTGCAAAAAAAGTGCCGGTCAGCGGTGCGCGCATTGTTCCGCCCATCATTGCCGCCATGCCCAGCAGCGCCCAGAATCCTGGCTCGTTTCCAGGCATGTACAAGCCGACCAGCCAGCCTAAGGCACCACCAAAGATCAGCAGCGGCGCCAGAACGCCCCCTGATGTCCCTGATGACAAGGCCACTAGCCATATTGCCGATTTGACCAAGAGAATGGCGATTACGGCTTCAGCGGTGATATGGTCGTGAAGAAGGTCGGAAACAATATCGTAGCCTACTCCCAAAGCCCTCGGTTCGATGAAACCACCTATCCCAATGGCGATGCCGCCGATCGCGGGCCACCACATCCAATGGATCGACAATAGGTCGAAAGCGTCTTCGATTTTATAGAGGAGTGTGGTGAGAAGCCCGGACTGTAGACCCGAAACGATCCCCATGCCCGCGCATAGGAAAATGCCCCACCACGGCAATTGCAAATGGAAGCTTGTCGGGAACAGAGGACCTGTCCCAAACAGCAGCGGACGCCAGCAGATCGAAACGCATGCGGCAAAAGCAACTGGGATGAAACTGCGTGGCTTCCACTCAAAAAGCAGAAGTTCGACGGCAAGCATGACGGCCGCAATCGGCGTACCAAAAATTGCTGTCATTCCTGCTGCGGCGCCCGCCACCAGCAATGTCTTTCGCTCGGCTGAGGTCATATGAAAGAACTGGGCAAACAGCGAACCAATGGCACCTCCCGTCATAATGATGGGTCCTTCCGCACCAAAGGGACCGCCTGTTCCTATCGAAATCGCCGATGAGAGCGGCTTCAGGATGGCAACCTTTGGTGACATTCGGCTACCGCCTATCAGGATTGCCTCGATCGCTTCGGGGATGCCGTGCCCGCGTATTTTCTCCGAGCCAAATCGCGCCATCAGCCCAATGATCAGACCGCCGCCGATTGGTGCCACCAACATCCAAAAGGACCGAGGAACCTCGGTAAACGAATGCGGCGCAACACTGATCTGTCTGAACCATACGATATTAGTGCAAAGAGCGATAAGGTTGACCAGAAGCCAAGCTGCGAACGCTCCTCCTGTCCCGACAACGACTGCCATTGCGATTAGCAGAATGACGCGTCGATCGGTCGTAAAATCGCCCGCTTCTCGTCGCGCCAACCCTCCGGTAAAATTGCGAGAAGTCGAAGAATTGGGATTAGGCATCAATGTACTCTGTTTAGGACCGTGGCTTTGGCATGGACGAATTCTATTTTAATTTAGTTATATCGTGCCACGATATAAATCAACACCCTGCATCTTCCTATTTGGGTCGAACGGACAAGGTCAGTCGATCGGCCAATATCCATTTCTTTGAACCCGCGGTTGGTCGACAAAGGTTTTGATGTGGATCATGGATGACAGCACTGTCGATAAGAAAGATTGCTCTCGTGAAAAAGTCTAAAGGAACGATTTCTCAAGCTGAATATGCCGCTCTCGCGAAATTCCGGTACACGCTTCGCCGGTTCTTGGACTTCAGCTCATCCGCCGCTGTTCAAGAAGGGTTGCCAGCGCAGCAGCATCAGGCGTTATTGACCATAAAGGGGTTTGATGGTGAGGGACCGATCCATGTCGGCGCTCTTGCCGAACAGCTTATGATTGTTCCCCATGCCGCAGCGGAACTGGTCGGTCGGTTGGTGGCCGCCGGGTACGTCACGCGCCAGGTCGATCCGGCCGACAGGCGGCGTCATGGTCTCTACCTGACGGAAAAATCAGAAGATGTCCTGACACGGCTGACCGCTATTCATCTAAAAGAAATCAGGGAATTGGCGCCACGTTTGATACAGGCATTGAGCTCGTTGGGGAGCGCCAATGACGGAGAGCTGGAATAGCCGTACCGTCAGATGGCGTGACGGGTACATCGGTTCGAAAAATTCTCTCAGGTGACGGGAACACATTCGTTCAACGGGCATCCAATCTCGATTGGAGGACAAAATGACACTAGCCTCAAGATAAACAGATATCCGCCCCGTCCCGAATGACCGGATCTGGGACAGCCTTTTGATAGAGCGCATCACGGCAGGAGATCCGCGCGCCTTTCGCATGCTGATGACCCGGCACAATCAACGGCTCTTTCGCATCGCCGGAGGCGTGGTCCGCAACGACAGTGTCGCGGAAGATGTGGTCCAGGAGGCCTATGTTCGTGCGTTCCAGCATCTTGATAGCTTTCGTTCAGAGTCTTCGCTTTCCACCTGGCTGCATCGCATCGTTGTAAACGAAGCGCTGGGACGCGTCCGCAACGCGTCGCGAAGTCCAGAAGTTGCGCTGCCAATCCATAGCGCGACAGCTGAAGTCGTGCGCAACGACAGATACTGCGCCTCGTGGAAGACGCGATGGACGAATTGCCCGAGATTTTCCGTCTGGTCTTCATCGCCAGGGCGATCGAAGGCATGAGCGTGGACGAAACGGCGAAACTTCTCGACATTAAGCCCGAGACGGTCCGATCACGGCTTTATCGCGCTCGCGCCTTGCTGCGAAAGAACATCGACAATCGTATCGGTCCGGTTCTCCTCGATGCTTTTCCCTTTGCCGGATGGCGTTGCGCCCGGTTGACGACGGCGGTCTTGAAGCGACTGGGTATAGAGCCATAATTTTTCGGGAACGTTCGACGTCCGGCGGCATCCAACGAGCGTGACCAACAAACCGGCATGCATTGGCTTGCCGGAAAGAGGAGCTCAAAAATGTTCGTTCGATTGACCGCGGCGATTGCCGCAATCTGCCTTCTTAGTTCGGCTTCGTACGCGACCGGGGCCGCGCCAACGGATCCACAGATCGCTCATATCGCTTACACTGCCGGCGTGATCGACATTGCAGCTGCCAAGCAAGCCATCAAAATCTCGAAGAACAAGGAGGTTCTGGATTTTGCGAATGATATGTTGCGCGACCATGAAGCCGTCAACGATCAGGCGCTCGCGCTCGTGAAAAAACTGAAGGTGACACCCGAGGATAATGACACCAGCCGTCAGTTGACCAAAGCGGCATCCCACGAGCGCGAAAAGCTGGGAAAACTCAAGGGATCTGCCTTCGACAAGGCCTATGTCGAAAACGAAGTGGCCTATCATAAGCAGATCAACGGTGCGCTGGAGGATTTCCTGATCCCGTCGGCCCAGGACGCCGAACTCAAAGATCTCCTTGAGACCGGCCTCAAACTTTTTCAAGGGCATGAGCAGCATGCCGAAAACGTAGCCTCGATGCTGAAATAGGAAGCTGGCAATGCTTGCAAGCTTTCGCCGTGAGGCCATAGGCGGTCTGGTTTTGTTGTTGGCCACCCTCCCCGTCCATGCAGCTACGATAGAGGTTACGATTGAAAGACTGAGCTTTCAGCCGTCTTCGATCACCGCGACCGCGGGAGACACGATCCGGTGGGTGAATAAGGACGTCATGGCTCATACGGCGACAGCAGCCGACGGCTTCGACGTCTTGATCCCACCCCATCAGGCAATGACAACAGTCGTGAGCCAGGTAGGAGCCATTGACTATTACTGCCGCTTCCACCCGAACATGCGCGGCAGAATAGACGTTCAGCCTCAGTAGGCTTGATTCAGTTCCGGCGGACCGCATTTGATCCGCCGGATCACCATTTAGTTTTTGAATTTTAGAGAGGACGGCGCCAGACAGCGAAGTTATTCGGCTGCCGCGGGTGTGATGAGGGATGCTCCGCTATATGGCCGGCTCAATCCAAGGTGCTCCCTGAGTGTCGATCCTTGATACTCGCTTCGGAAAAGGCCCCGTCGGCGAAGTTCCGGCACCACCAGTTCTATAAAGTCTGTAAGACCCCACGGTAGCGCGGGGGACATGACGTTGAAGCCATCGGCGCCGTAATTTAGAAATCGCTCTTCCAACTCGTCGGCAATCTCTTCGGCAGTTCCAACGATCTGCCAGTGGCCCCGGGCACCCGCAACCCGCTCGTAGAGTTGGCGGAGGGTGAGGTTTTCCCTGGCGGCCAGTTCGAGGAACAACGCGCGCCTGCTCTTTCCGCCTTCGGTTTCCGGCAGGTCGGATATCAGCGAGTCGAGTGGCAGGTTCCGCACTTCGTCCACGCCCGCAAGATCAGCGAGCATACCCAGACCGACTGATGGCTCCAGCAAAGCCTGCAGCTGTTCGAATTTGTTACGCGCCTCTTGCCGCGTTTTGCCAACGACCGGGAAGACGCCGGGCAGGATCTTCAGATCGTCAGCAGATCGTCCGAATTTCGCCAGCCTACCCTTGAGATCCCGGTAGAAGGAGACGGAACCCTCCAGCGTCTGCTGGGCGGTGAACACCACTTCAGCCGTTCTTGCCGCGAGTTCCTTTCCAGGCTCGGAAGAACCGGCTTGAACCACCACCGGGTGACCCTGAGGAGCCCGAGGGATATTCAGCGGGCCCTGCACCTGAAAGAAAGCCCCGCGATAATCCAGTGCACGCACCTTCTGAGGATCGAAGTAGGCGCCCGTGTGTCGGTCGCGAAGAAATGCGTCATCATCTGTCGTGTCCCACAAGCCTGTGACTACGTCGATGAATTCCTCTGCTCGTTTGTAGCGTTCGGCATGAGCGACGGTGGCGTCGCGGCTGAAGTTGAAGGCAGCACCTGGGTCCGCCGATGTGACCAGGTTCCACCCGGCCCGGCCGTCCGAGAGATGGTCGAGCGATGCGAATTGCCGCGCGAGGTTGTAAGGGTCTGAAAAGGTTGTGGATGCGGTTGCAACCAGACCGATACGGCTCGTCACTGTCGCAAGGGCCGAAAGGAGCGTGATCGGTTCGAATGGGTAGAAGCCTGAATGGGCTTTCCGACTCGCGGCGGCCACATCGTTCAGTCGGGCATTCACGCCGTCGGCAAGAAAAACAGCATCGAACTTGGCGTCCTCGGCAAGACGTGCGTAATGCGCAAAGTCAGAAAAGCGGGTGCCGTCCGACGCGCCGGGATGACGCCATGCGGCAACATGATGACCCGTGTACATAAGAAAAGCCCCAAGCTTCAGTTGGCCATCTCGTTTCGTCATATCAGTCTCCGTTGGAAAGATTGGCGCTCTTGCCGTTCAATGCAGCCCGAATTCATTCAGAAGTTGCTCGCGAAACCTGACGAAACGGGCTTCGCTCCGGCTGCGTGGGCGCGGCAGGTCGATTTCAATTTCCTTAGTCCGCCGTCCCTTTTCCTTTGGAAGGATGAGCACGCGGTCCGCGAGGAAAATTGCCTCTTCGAGATCGTGGGTGACGAGCACCATCGTGATCCTCTCTTCACGCCAGATGCGGCTTAACTCCTCCTGCATGGTGATCTTGGTCATGGCGTCGAGCGCCCCAAATGGTTCGTCCAGAAGCAGGATTTCTGGCTTGACCGCTAACGCTCTGGCGATACCGACACGCTGAGCCATGCCGCCGGATAGATGCGCCGGCAGCGCGTCGCTAAAATCGCTCAGGCTCACGAGATCGACGTATCGCTGCGCGCGTGCCCGTGCGTCGGCCTTTTTCAAGCCGCGGTTCTCAAGTGGGAAAGCGACATTGTCGAGGACCGAAAGCCACGGAAGCAACCGCGGCTCCTGGAAGATGACGGCGCGATCGGCACCGACGCCGCGAATGGGGCGACCGTCGATCACCACCTCCCCCTGATCCGCCTCCTCCAGTCCTGCAAGCACCCGGAGCAGGGTCGTCTTCCCTGAACCCGATGCCCCGACGATCGCCAGACTTTCACCCGCTCGAATTTGATTGCTGAAGCCGTTGAGGACGCTCAGATGATTGCCGTTGATCGAATAGGATTTAGAAAGACCATTGATTGAAACTTCGCCTCGCGCGGTCAAATCGGTGACACTCATTCCCAAAACCTCAATTCCCAGCCACTGGAAAATTCGCCGGATCGTAGAGTATGTCTTCGGCTTTCAATTGCCCTTGCGTCAGCACGCCGCCCCGCACAAGGATATCGATCCAGAACTGCAGATCTCGGCTGACCGCATGGCCGCCTTCGCGGACGCCATAGCCTGTAAAATATTGCGCGATATCGGCATTTTCACCGCGCGAAGCGAGGACCTTGGCGATCACCGCCCTGGTCTCGTCGGGGTGCAAGCGAGCGTATTCGAGTGCGGCTTCCGATTTTTCAACGAAAATCTTCGCCGCCTGCGGATGCTCCTTGATCCAATCCCTTCTCAGCACCGCAAACCCGCCGGCGATCTCGCCGAGGACATCGGTATCGCCGAATACTTTTTGAAGCGGCCCGTTCTGCAACGCAGCACCTTCGAACGTCTTTTGCCAGTAGCCAAAAGCAGCGATATCCACCTGCTTGGATCGCAAAACCTGTTCGAGTTGCGGACCTGGCACGACAACGAGCTTTGCGGCATTTTCCGGCAAGCCGACGGAGTGGAGGGCCTCACGAACCGTATAATCGAGATGGGCTCCAAGCGTGTTGACGGCAATTGTTTTGCCCGCGATATCCTTGATCGATCGGATGGGGCTGCCATCCAGCGTATAGAAGATGCTCTCTGTCGTCTTGTTGATCCCGTTTGAAGCGTATGCCGCTACGAAATCGTTGCCGCCGGCAACTGAATTGAGAACCGCTGCCGTCGCGGCGCCACCCACCTCTGCATCCCCGGAGGCCAATGCAAACAAGGAAGCGGGGCCGCCTTGCGCATAGCCTATGTCCTTGAGCGTGACGCCGGTGTCTTTGAAATAGCCGAGTGCATCGGCAAGTTCGTGGGCGGAAAGTCCGCCCTGGCTGGCCAGATAGCGAATGGTGACCTGCTCCGGTTCTGCGGCGAAGACATAGTTCGCGGGTGCGCCAAGCAGCAGGCCGGCCGTGAACGCCATTGCGCTCATGGCGTTACGCCGTAAAAAATACATGGTAATTCCTTTCATTGATGAACGCTGATTTAGCTAATCCGTGGTGTCAGGGATATCAGTTCCTGACGCTGGACCAGCGGCACAGCCGGGCTTGCAGCATTTCGAGAATGAAGTTGGCCGACAGACCCAAGAGGGCGAGAAGCAGAATTGCCGCAAACATCAGTGGAATCTGAAAATTGTATTGGGCATTCATCACCTGGAAGCCGACGCCGGAATTGGCTCCGATCATCTCCGCTGCGATGAGCAGCAAAAGCGCAGTCGTGGCGCTCAGCCGAAGCCCGACGAAGATCTGCGGCAATGCGGCCGGCAGAACGACCCGGCGGAATATGGTCAGACGATTGGCACCGTAGACACGGGCCATTTCCAAGAGCTTCGGATCGACCTGCTTCACGCCGCCAATCGTGGCAAGCAGGATCGGAAACAGCGTCGCCCAGAAGATCACGAAGATCTTCGACGTTTCGCCAAGCCCAAGCAGCAGGATGAAAACCGGGTAAAGGGCAAGCGCCGACGTCTGCCGAAACAGTTGCAGAACAGGATCGAGGCTGCGCTCGATAATTCGGATCTGCCCCATGAAGAGACCGAGCGGGATGCCGAGGCCTGCCGCCGCAAAGAAAGCTATTCCGGCCCGTCGCAGGCTGATCACGATGTCGGCAGAAAAGGTGCCGACCGTGATGCCGTTCCAAAGTGCAACGATGATCTTGTCGAGCGATGGCAGCACCGCCGGATTTGTCCATTTCAGCGACGGGGCAATCTGCCAGAAGACGGCGAATGCGATCAGGAGCCCGTAGCGCGAAAGAAGATTGCGCATCTGCGGGAGCGCCTGCCAAGTGGCTGTCTTTCGCCCGATGGGGGAGATTTCAAACCGTTGCAGTGTGATCTGTTGGTTGCTATCGAGTGCCACTGTATGCTCCTTGATCTGGGGCCGCTATTCGGCTGCCTGAGCGTGGTCGGCGCCCCGGCTCATGTGTGGGAATGGAAGTCCGAGATTGGCGCGTAGCGTCCTTCCCTCATAGGCGATGCGGAAAAGGCCGCGCCGTTGCAGCTCGGGGATGACCAAATCGACAAAATCGGTCAGGCCGGTTGGAAGCCAGGGCGGCAGGATGTTGAAGCCGTCGGCGCCCTCCGTTTCGAACCACTCCTGCAGCGTATCGGCGATCTGAACAGCGGATCCTATAATGGTGAAATGACCGCGTGCGGAAGCGATCCACTGGTAGAGCTGGCGGATCGAAAAATTGTTCTCGTCAGCAATCTGGCGGATCAAGCTCTGGCGGCTCTTCATCCCTTCGGTCGGCGGAGCAGCGGGCAAGGGGCCGTCTATATCGACGCCGACGAGGTTCAATTTACCGCCGCTGAGCGCATTGATCAGAGCCAAGCCATCTTCCTCGATGATAAGGCCGGTCAGTCGCTCGTACTTTTCGCGGGCTTCTTCCTCCGTGCGACCGATAAATGGCGATACGCCTGGCATGACCAGAACATGGGAGGGATCACGCCCATATCGAGCTGCGCGCGCCTTGATGTCGCGGTAAAATTCCTGGGCAGTTTCCAGCTTCTGGTGGGCCGTGAAGATGACTTCGGCCGTCTGAGCGGCGAGATCCCGGCCGTCTTCCGATTGGCCGGCCTGGACAACGACGGGGTGACCTTGCGGCGAGCGGCTGACATTCAGCGGACCTTCGACCTTGAAGTGGTCGCCGCGATGGTTGATCGGACGGACCTTATCAACATCGAAGTAGACCCCGCTCGCCCGATCCCGCACGAACGCATCATCATCGAAACTCTGCCAGAGTTTCTTGACGACCGCGACGTGTTCTGCAGCGCGCTGATACCGTACCGCATGGGGAAGCTGCTGATCGCGATTGAAGTTTCGCGCGGCAGCCTCCGTTGCTGTCGTAACGACATTCCAGCCGGCTCGTCCGTCGGAGATAAGATCAAGTGAGGCAAACTTGCGCGCAACGGAATAAGGCTCCTCATAGGTGGTCGATGCAGTGGCTATGAAACCGAGGTTCTTTGTAAACGGTGCAAGAGCCGAAAACAGCGAAACCGGCTCGAAGCCGACGACCCTCGCATTTCCTCCTTCGATACCGCCGCCGAAAGCAACGGCAAGTCCATCGGCAAGGAAGTAGGCGTCAAACAGACCGCGCTCCGCCTCCTGGGCAAGCTCGATATGAAACCGGAGGTTCACCGCCCCGTCGAGCGGCTGGTCCGGATGTCGCCAGGCCGCAATGTGCTGGCCGCCACCTGGCAGGAATGCCCCGAGTTTGATCTGACGTGTCATAGATCCCCTCCGATTGTCATTGCAAAACGTGCCCGTATCGGCGAGATATATCGCCTCACGATATAACTAGCTTGAAACTCTATTAGAATGGTAGATTACAATTTGCTGGTTAACGGCCGAAAACGGGAATTTCTTTCCAAACTGCGGGGGGAGTCCGCAACGCCTGTGTCTGCAAGGATGACCGGTCTCCGGATCAAGGCACGAGATCTAGCTTCCGAACCGTGCGATCCCGAATGGGCCTTGCGCCCAGGCAATCACCCAGAAAAAACTTGATCCGGTGGTTCTTTTGCGCATTGAGTGGGGTAGCTGATCATTGGCGAGTGAACCTTTGCAAGATTTCAATTTGAAAAAGCGGCCACGCGCTGGATGCTCCCGGACTATCTCTTCAGCGACGCGTCTCAAGCATTTGCGGTTCAACGCCCTATGACTCCAAGCAGCTTGAACGTCCTTGTTATCGACGAAAATGGCATCCGGGCCTCTATCATCGAGATCGGCCTGCGGGAGGCCGGCTACAATAGCGTGACAATCATCGCGGACATGAATGGTCTTGCCAGGCGCATCATGGAAATCAATCCAGATGTCATTGTTATTAATCTCGAAAACCCGAATCGTGACATGCTCGAAAGTATCTTTCAGATCTCTCGTGCCGTGAAACGGCCCATTGCGATGTTCGTCGACAAGTCTGACGAAGCCTCGATCGAAGCCGCTGTCGATGCTGGCGTCTCCGCTTATATTGTCGATGGCCTGAAACAGGAGCGGGTAAGACCTATCCTCAAAATGGCGATCAGCCGTTTCAACGCGTTTGCCCGCCTCAGTCGTGAGCTTGAAGAGACGCGCAGCGAGCTTGAGAACCGCAAGCTGATCGACCGGGCAAAGGGCCTGCTCATGCGATCGAGAGGCCTTTCAGAGGAAGAGGCCTATGCCCTGCTGCGGCGCACTGCAATGAACCAGAACAGGAAGATCGTCGAGATCGCGCAAAGCCTCGTCACCGCGGCAAGCCTTCTCGATCCGGGAGCCGATGCATGACCGCCAGACACGAAATCACCGCCGGCTTTCTTCCGCTGCTGGATAGTGCACTTCTTGTCGCGGCAAAGGAAAAAGGCTTTGCCGACGCGGAGTCGATCGATCTCACGCTCGTTCGGGAGCGATCCTGGGCAGCGATCCGGGACCGATTGGCCGTGAGCAAAATTGATGTGGCGCATATCCTGGCACCCATGCCGATTGCCTGCAATCTTGGCCTGACAGCACCAGCATCGCCGATGGTCGTCCCGATGGCACTCGGGCTCGGCGGCAATGCCGTGACGGTTTCGGCCGCACTGTGGGGGGAAATGGCCGAGCATGGTGCCGTCGGAGATCTGGACGCTCGCTCCAGCGGTCTCGCCTTGCGCCAGGTCACCGCCAAACGCCGGGGTGACAGTGACCGGATCCGCCTGGGTGTCGTTCACTCCTATTCAGGCCACAACTACGAACTGCGATACTGGCTTGCGGCCAGCGGCATTGATCCGGAAAATGACATCGAGACCGTGATCCTGCCACCACCTGATATGGCAGATGCACTTGGTGCCGGCCTCATCGATGGCTATTGCGCCGGCGAGCCGTGGAATACACTCGGGGTGTTGCGAAGTGCGGCGCATCTGGCGACTGTGAAGGCCGCAATCTGGAAATCGAGCCCGGAGAAGGTGCTTGGCGTCAACAGCCACTGGGCCAACCACCACCCTGAGGTTTTGGCGGCCCTTCTCAGAGCCCTTTATCGCGCCTCCCTCTGGTGCTCCGACCCTGCAAATCACGAGGAGCTCGCGCGGCTTTTGGCCGGGCCCGCCTACGTCGACAGGCCATCGGAAACGATGCTGCCCGCGCTCAGGGGCCTCCTGCCGGTTGGCGGTGGTGGCGTTCAGGCAGTCTCAGACTTTTTCGTCCCCAATGCCAAGGCCGCGACGTTTCCGTGGAGGAGCCACGCTCTCTGGTTCTACACGCAGATGGTTCGGTGGGGTCACGTCGCTCACCATCCGGACCACCAGAAAATCGCAGCCAACACCTATCGGCCGGACCTTTACCGGGATGCGCTCAAGCCCCTGGGCATTCCGCTTCCTTCCGCGAACTCCAAGGTCGAGGGCGCGCTACGCTCGGAAACCCCTGTGGGTTCGACGGGCTCGTTGACGCTTGGGCCTGACGGGTTCTTCGATGGCAGCCTTTTCGACCCCGATCAGGTGGACGCCTATATCGCCAGCCAGGCCCCGAACTAGGATGTGCTTATTTTGTGCGCTGTGCACAAATTTTGGAACCGTGCTGCACACGCGCGAGCGGCCGCATCTGCGTATTTTCTGATGCCGGAACAAAAATCCATGGATTACAGCCAGATAACAGATCTGGCACGCTCCTTGCTTTATTAGAGATAGGCCGAAAGGCCGCGAGTTTGACGTCCAACGACGGGCGTCCCCAGCAAAGCCGCTGTTCAGAATGCATCTTGCCGTCATTTTTGACGTGAGTGCGTGTTCTGGCCAGCGGCTTTTTTGTTTTCAACCCGAGAGATGGATTGGCACGACCTTGTCGAGCCTCGGAGAAGCTATGTCTGTTTTCAAGAAAACGCTGACCCTGTCCGATGGCGAACCAGCCAGGGCACTGTGGATATCCACTGTTGCTTTCACGATCTGTTTTGCCGTCTGGACGATCTTTGCAATCATAGGCATTCGCATCAAGCAGCAGCTGGGGCTCAGCGAGACCCAGTTCGGATTGCTGATCGGTACACCCGTGCTGACAGGTTCGCTGGCGCGCATCCTGCTCGGCGTATGGACCGAGCGCTACGGCGGCCGTCTCGTCTACACTCTGACAATGCTGGCAGCGGCGGCTGCAACTTTCCTGCTCTCCTATGCGACGACATATGCGCAGATGCTGATCGCCGGTTTGGGCGTCGGGCTGGCCGGCGGCACCTTTGCTGTTGGCATTGCCTATGTTTCTCCGTTTTTTCCGGCGCAAAAGCAGGGGACCGTTCTCGGTATCTTCGGTGCCGGCAATGTCGGCGCGGCTGTCACCAAGTTTGCGGCGCCCTTCGTGCTGATCGCCTGGGGATGGCAGGCGGTGGCCGAGGTCTGGGCCCTGGTATTGGCGGCGATGACCGTCATTTTCTGGCTCACCACCACGGACGACCCGGCCTTTCGCCTTCGTCGCGAAGGTCAGGCAGCTTCGAAGAGCCTTTTCGGAGAATTCGCGCCACTGAAGAATCTCCAGGTCTGGCGCTTTTCGCTCTACTATTTCTTTGCCTTCGGCGGCTTCGTCGCGCTGTCCCTCTGGCTGCCGCGCTACCTCGTTGGCGTATACGGCTTCAATCTCGAAACAGCCGGCATGGTGGCTGCCGCCTATTCGATCCCCGGCAGCCTCTTCCGCGCGCTCGGTGGTATCGCGTCCGACAAGAAAGGTGCCCGCAGCGTCATGTACGCCACCCTGTGCGTGTCCGCTGTCGCAACGCTCATCCTGTCTTTCGCGATTGCCCCTGCCCCATTTATCATCGTCCTCTTTGTCCTCGGCTTCTTCATGAGCCTCGGCAAGGCGGCAGTCTACAAGCATATACCGGCCTACTATCCGCAAAACATCGGGGCGGTCGGCGGGGTGGTCGGAATGATGGGCGGGTTGGGCGGCTTCGTGATGCCGATCGCGTTCGGCTTTCTCAAGGACATCACCGGGCTTTGGTCGAGCTGCTTTCTCCTGCTCTTCGCCGTCGTTCTTATTTCGCTCGTGTGGATGCACCTTTCCGTCAAGCGACTTGAACGAAACCGCCTTCCTTCCCAGGCCATAGCGGCATCCTAATATCAAACGGGACATCGACACCAATGACCAAAAAACTTGTCATCATCGGCAATGGCATGGCCCCGGGGCGCATGTTGGAACATCTCTTCGACACCGCGCCCGGCCAATACCAGGTCACCATTTTCAACGCGGAACCGCGCGTCAACTATGACCGCATCATGCTCTCTCCCGTCCTCTCCGGCGAAAAGACCTATGAGCAGATCGTCATTCATGGCGATGGATGGTACATCGAGCACGGGATTACCCTGTACAAGGGTCACAGGATCGTTGCGATCGACCGGCACGCCAAGACCGTAACATCGGATCACGGTGTCTCGGAAACCTACGACAAGCTGGTCATTGCCACCGGTTCGGTACCCTTCATCATCCCGGTACCGGGCAAGGATCTGCCCGGCGTCATCAGCTATCGCGATCTCGACGACGTACAGGCCATGCTTCTTGCAGCGCAATCGCGAGAAAAAGCGGTCGTCATCGGCGGCGGCCTGCTCGGGCTCGAAGCGGCGGCGGGCCTTGCCCGGCGCGGCATGGATGTCACCGTCCTGCACGTGATGCCCACGTTGATGGAACGTCAGCTCGATCCGGCAGCCGGCTACCTTCTCCAGAAGGCTGTCGAGGAACGCGGCATCAAGGTGACTTGCAAGGCCAATACGAAGGCGATTATTGGAACGGACAGGGTCGAGGGTGTCGAACTCGACAACGGCACCATCATTCCCGCAACACTGGTGGTCATGGCGGTAGGAATTCGGCCGAGCGCCGGACTTGCCAAGGACGCCGGCCTCGCCGTCAATCGCGGCATCGTGGTCGATGCCGGCATGCAGACTTCGGACGGCGATATCCTGGCGCTCGGCGAATGCGCCGAAGTGGGCGGCATAGTCTATGGTCTCGTCGCACCGCTCTATGAAATGGCCCGGATAGCAGCGGCCCATTTGGCAGGCGACCGAAAGCCAGCCTTTGTCCACTCCGATACGCCGACCAAGCTCAAGGTAACCGGCATCGACCTCTATTCGCTCGGCGATTTCGCCGATGGCGAGGACCGGGAGGAGATCGTGCTGCGTGACGCCGCTGCCGGCGTCTACAAGCGCCTTGTCCTGAAGGACAACCGCATCATAGGCACGGTTCTCTATGGCGAATCATCGGATGGCGCCTGGTTCAACGATCTGAAGAAGAAGGCAACCGACATTTCCGCCATGCGGGACACGCTGATTTTCGGCCAGGCATATCAGGGAGGATCCTTGCTCGACCCCAGGGCGGCCATAGCAGCCTTGCCGGATGATGCGGAAATCTGCGGCTGCAACGGTGTCTGCAAGGGCAAGATCACCTCGACAATTACAGGCAAAGGGCTGACCTCGCTGGACGAAGTGCGTGCCCATACGAAGGCTTCTGCATCCTGCGGCTCCTGCACGGGCCTCGTCGAGCAACTGATGGCACTGACGCTCGGCGATAGCTACAATCCTGTCTCGGTCACCCCGATGTGCGCCTGTACCGAACTCGGTCACGACGATGTCCGTCGCCTGATCAAGGCCAAGGGATTGAAGTCAATTCCAGCAGTGATGCAGGAACTGGAATGGAAGACCTCCTGCGGCTGCGCCAAATGTCGCCCGGCATTGAACTACTATCTCGTGTGCGATTGGCCGGACGAATATGCCGACGACTACCAGTCACGCTTCATCAACGAGCGTGTCCATGCCAACATCCAGAAGGACGGCACCTATTCCGTCGTTCCGCGCATGTGGGGCGGCGTGACCAGTTCCAGCGAATTGCGGGCCATTGCCGATGTTGTCGACAAGTTCGAAATCCCGATGGTGAAGGTCACCGGCGGCCAACGCATCGATCTCCTCGGCATTGAGAAGGAAGATCTTCCGGCGGTCTGGGCCGATCTCGGCAAGGCCGGCTTCATCTCCGGCCAGGCCTACGCCAAAGGCCTTCGCACCGTGAAAACCTGTGTCGGCTCAGACTGGTGCCGCTTCGGTACGCAGGACTCGACCGGGCTTGGTATTCGCATCGAGAAATTCATGTGGGGCTCTTGGACGCCTGCCAAGCTCAAGCTTGCCGTGTCCGGTTGTCCGCGAAACTGCGCGGAGGCCACCTGCAAGGACATCGGCGTCATCTGCGTCGATTCCGGCTTCGAGATACACTTCGCCGGCGCCGCCGGTCTCGACATCAAGGGGACAGAGGTGCTCGGTCTGGTGAAAAGCGAGGATGAGGCGCTGCAGCATATCGTGGCCCTGACGCAGATGTATCGCGAACAGGCCCGCTACCTTGAGCGCATCTACAAATGGGCAAAGCGCATTGGTCTGGCGGAGATCCGCCGGCAGATCATCGGCGATGCCGACAAGCGGCAAGCCTATTACGAGCGCTTCGTCTTCAGCCAGACATTTGCGCAAGTGGATCCCTGGTCGGAGCGCGTCTCGGGCAAGGACAAGCATGAATTCAAACCAATGGCGACGATCGGCTATACGGAGGCTGCGGAGTGACGACGATGGGTTTGAACTGGATCGCGATCGGCAAAATATCCGACATCCCACTGCGCGGCGCACGTTGCGTCAAAACCCCCCAGGGCAAGATTGCCGTATTCCGTACCGCGGAAAACGAATTCTTCGCGATGGAGGATCATTGCCCGCACAAGGGCGGCCCGCTTAGCCAAGGCATCGTCCACGCCAGGGCGGTCACATGTCCGCTGCACAATTGGGTGATCTCGCTGGAGACGGGCAAGGCGCTCGGTGCCGACGAGGGCGCCGTGAAAACGGTCCGTCTTGAACTGCGCGACGACGAAATCTTCATCGCGCTGACCGTGGAGCGGATGATCGCGGCCGAGTAAAACCGGCAATCCTGTCGGCTCTCCCGGCCCGCTTTAGGTCTGACTGAAGAAATCAAAGGATGACACATGAAAGTCCTGGAGACACCACGCAATGACGATCGAGCCCGTGTGGCACCGCTCGCGAAACTCCCGGTGTTCTGGGCGCTTGAGGGCAAGACAGTTCTGGTCACGGGCGGTTCCGATGCGGCGGCCTGGAAAGCCGAACTGCTTGCAGCCTGCGGGGCGCATGTGGAGGTTTACGCCGAAGAATTGAGCGAAGCCTTTCGAACGCTTCTCGACCGTCGGCCCGAGCATTTCTCGGCGAAGCTTACCCACCATCCGACACGTTGGACAATTGAAGACTTCGCGGGCGCCGCGCTCGCCATTGCGGATTGCGAAGACGATGGCGAGGCGGCGGAGTTTTTCCATGCGGCCCGGACGGCGGGTGTTCCAGTCAACGTCATCGACAAACCCGCCTATTGCCAATTCCAGTTCGGCTCGATCGTCAACCGATCTCCTGTCGTCGTCGCGATCTCCACCGACGGAGCTGCCCCGTTCCTTGCGCAGGCGATCCGGCGGAAGATCGAAACGATGTTGCCGCGACAGTTGAAAGCGTGGGCCGAACTTGCTCTGTCTATCCGCGGAAGAGTCGGCGCGCTCTTCGATACGCATGCTGCAAAGCGGAATTTCTGGGAAAAGTTCACTGACATGGCGTTCGAGAGTTCGGCCGCGATACCAAGCGATGAAGAGATTCTTGTGGCCGCTCGACGCTTTGGGAGGGTGTCGGCGGGCGGGCGGGTCACTCTGGTTGGCGCCGGTCCGGGTGATGCCGAGCTTCTGACATTGAAGGCAGTGCGGGCCCTGCAGTCTGCCGACGTTATTCTCTTCGACGATCTTGTTTCGACGGAGGTGCTGGAGCTTGCTCGCCGTGAAGCCAGGCGCATGCTGGTCGGCAAGCGCGGAGGACGTGAGAGCTGTCGTCAGGAAGACATCAACGATATGATGGTCAAGCTCGCAAAGGCAGGAAAACATGTCGTACGGCTGAAATCCGGGGATCCAATGATCTTCGGCCGGGCCGGCGAAGAAATCGCGCATCTTGATCGCGAGAATATCCCGGTCGACGTGATCCCCGGTATCACTGCGGCAAGCGCCATGGCGGCGCGCCTTGGTATTTCACTTACCCACCGCGATCATTCCCAATCGGTTCGGCTGATCACCGGCCATTCGCGCCATGGCGGGCTGCCGACCAATATCAATTGGGCGACAGTCGCCGACCCCCACACGACCACGGTATTTTACATGGGCGGCAGGACGGCTCCGTTGATCGCCGCCCGTCTGATTGCCGAGGGACTGAAATCTTCGACACCTGTCGTCATCATGAGTGATATCAGCCGCGATACGCAGAAGGATTGGCATGGCACCCTCGAGACGGCCCCTGCCGGCATTGCAAAAATCGGTTATGACAACCCGGTGCTGATCGCAGTCGGCCAAGCGCTGGCCGCGCGCGGGGCATATGGCGAAGAAAATGCCGGCACTTTCAAGACGTCGAACGGGATGGAGGTTCGCTGATGCTGTCGCAAGCGTCTGCCTCCCTGCTCCTCGCCCTGGCGATCGCTCTGAGCTGGCCTCGGTTCATATTGATTTTCCAGACGAGCGAACATGCCGCGATGCCTGCGTCACTCATGACGATGGTGGCCAGTGCCACAAGCCTTTCCGCGGCCGGCCTTGCCTTTTCGAGCAGCCAGCCGTGGCACGGCACGATTATACTGGCGTTGGGAATGCTGCTGGGAACAGCCATACGTAGCCCCACCTCCGCCATATCGGTTGCGCTCTCCGTCGTCAGCTTGACGATCTATCTGAAGCTCAACTCGCTCTAGCGATCGACATTCCCGTCGATACAGGCGCCGGACCCGACGGTCCGGCAACCTACAATCAATAAATGTCTCTGACATAGCGCTTTTCCGCCGAAAGCGCCTTTACATAGCTTTCTGCCATGTCCCGCGACATGTTTCCATGCCATGCGATGATTTCCTTAAGCGTCGCATCCACATCCTTGGCCATATGGCTCGCGTCACCGCAGACATAGACGTAGGCGCCTCGTTCCAACCAGCGGTACAATTCCCCACCATATTCGCTCATTCGATGCTGGACATAGATCTTGGCATCCTGGTCCCGTGAGAAGGCAAGGTCGAGCCGTGTCAGGTGCCCGCTCGTGGTCCATCGTTCCAGTTCGTCACGATAATAGAAATCGGTCGCCTGATGCTGCTCGCCGAAGAACAGCCAGTTCCTTCCCCTTGCGCCGCGCGCCTCACGCTCCTGGAGGAAGGCGCGGAACGGGGCAATGCCCGTACCCGGCCCGATCATGATGGCCGGGGCGTCCGGATCCACCGGCGGCCGGAAATGCACGGAGGGCTGAATGAATATCGGGATGGCCCGCGCCGAGGATCGATCGGCGAGGAATGCCGACGCGGTGCCGGCGCGAGCCCGGTTGTCATTGACATATCTGACGACATTGACCGTCAGGTGAACTTCGCTGCGATGAAGCTTCGAGCTCGAGGAGATCGAGTAGAGACGCGGCTGCAGCCGCTTCAAGCCACCGAGAAACTCCTGTGCCTCTATCGGGCACGGTGCCAGCGCAACGATATCTGCGATTTGCTTGCCCCACAGCCAACGCGCTACCTCCGCGCGCTGTCCGGAAAGCACTTCCGACAAGGGCTTGTTCTCCGATCGCGATGCCCACCACTTGCCGAAGTCCGCACTCGCGCGGCTGATCTCGAAATGCTTTTCCAGGGCTTCAGCGAATGACATCGGACCTACACCCGCCACTGACACAGGGCTATCGGGGCTGATCCTGAGTGTCGTCAGGATTTCATTGACCAGAACAGGACAATTGCTCGGCCAGACGCCAAGGGCGTCGCCTGCCTCATAGCTCAAATCTCCCTCGCCAAGATCGAAGGCAAATTGCCTGACATCCTTGGCTCCGCCCTCTCCCGTCAGTCGTTTGTTGAGCAAAAGCCTCGAACTATACGGCGTCGTCCGGCTGAGCCCCGGCAGGGTTGAAGCAGGCGGGTCTGTCCGTGCCTCCGCCGCAGCAAAGGTCGTGAGGCGGGAGGCTTTCTCTACGAAGTCGAGAACTTTCCCGGGCTCCAGTGCTTCGCAAAGGCGATCACTCCAGGATGCAACAGTCGCCTCGAAATCCGGCTCGCAATCGACCCGCTCCGCCAACCGCCGCGCGCCCAGCGCCTCCAGCCGCAAATCAAGCCGACGTCCGAAGCCGCAGAACTGGTCGTAGTTGCTATCCCCAAACGCGCAGATCGAATAACGCAGACCCTCGAGACGCGACGTCGTCTCCTCCCCGAGCGCCGCCCAAAATTCCACGCCATTGTCAGGCGGATCGCCGTCGCCGAAGGTGCTGACGAAGAATAGACAGGTCTGGGCTTCGGCAAGCTCACGGATGGTCACCGTCTCCAGCCCGACAACACGAGCCCGCCTGCCCTCTGCCGAAAGCCGCTTTGCAAAGTTCAAGGCGGCCATCTCGGCACTTCCGGTTTGAGATGCCCATGCGATCAGCAAAGCCGGAGTTGTCACGTTCACCGGGGAGGCAATCGCGGGAGCCGGAGCCGACGATGGAGATCCGATCGAACTCCCGCGGCTTCGGGAAAACAGGCCTGCCAGCATGCCGTTGATGAGTAGCCGACCCTCAACCGACATTGGTGCGCTTTCGGGAAGTGTCGGCAGATCGACCGGACCCAGGGACGCCGCGGCATTCAGGCCGGTCATGAACCCCTGAAGATAGAGCTGCTCCGTGGGCGTAAAGACCGGAGGCGACGCGAGCGCTAGGCCGGTCATCGAACTCAACGCAGCAACGGCGGATTTATTGAAAGGCGCAGCAAGGGATGCAGTCTCGAACTGAGGATTCACGTTGGCATTCATGGGGCGCTTCTTCTGTTCGCTTTGTGGAGGAGCCGCCTTTTCCATGGCGCGGATCGCGACGGCGGTGAACTTGAACTCGGGCTGCAGCGAGATGGGATCAACGGCGTCACTGGTGACCGCGTTGACGGCAAGGTCATCGCCAAAGGTGTCGTTCCAGTGAAACGGAGCAAAACACATGCCGGGCTGCACCCGATCGGTGATGATGGCGGGAAGCAGCGCTTTTCCACGCTTCGAGCGGATCTCGACCCTATCGTCTGTCTTGATGCCTAATTCAGCAGCGTCTTCAGGGTGAATTTCGACGAAGGGCCCGGGATTGAGCTTGTTCAGCGTCGGAATCTTGCCGGTCTTCGTCATCGTGTGCCATTGGTGCTGCAGACGTCCGGTATTGAGTACGAATGGAAATTCCGCGCCAGGCATTTCGGCGGGATCGCCGTGCCGCCGTGCGAAAAACAAAGCTCTCCCCGAGGCGGTGGCGAATGTCAGTCGAGGCTGAGTTCCGTCACGTGCGCCCCTGAGCTCTTGGCTAACACCATCGTTGATATAGCGGATGGGATTTCGACTATCGCACTCCGCCGACGCGACTGGCCATTGCAACGGCCCTTCTGCGAGGCGAGCATGGCTCGCGCCTCTGATGTCGTAGCCGGTCTTCGGGTTCCAGGCCTGCTTGATCTCGTCGAACACTTCGGCGGCTGAGCGGTAGCTGAACGCATCAACAAATCCCATTTCCTGGGCGATCCGGGCGATGATAAGCCAATCAGATAACGCCTCTCCCGGAGGATCGACCGCCTTTTGGGTCAGCGTCATATTGCGCTCGGAATTGACCATCACACAGTCGCTCTCGGCCCACAGCGCGCCCGGCAAAAGGATATCCGCGTAGATATTGGTCTCGGTATCGAAAAATGCGTCCTGGGCCACCACCAATTCAGCTGTCTTTAGCGCCTGTATGACCTTCTCGCGATTGGAGACGCTCGCGACCGGATTGGTGCAAATGATCCAAAGGGCTTTGACCGCACCTGCGGCCATGTCTTCAAACATGGCAATCGTGCCGCCGCCCGCCTCCGCACGCAAACTACCACGCGGGATTTTCCAAAGATCTTCGGTGAAGGCGCGATCAGCCTCGATCAGCGCCGATCGCTGACCAGGGAGACCCGGCCCCATATAACCCATTTCGCGGCCACCCATGGCGTTAGGCTGGCCGGTCAGTGAAAACGGTCCGCTTCCAGGCCGGCAGATTTTACCCATGGCAAGATGGAGGTTGCAGATCGCATTCGTGTTCCAGGTACCGTGCGTGCTCTGGTTCAGCCCCATTGTCCAGCAGCTCATCACTTCAGGCGCGGTCCCAATCCATTCCGCGGCCTTCATGATGTCCGTGATCGCGATCCCGGTGATTTCGGACACTCTTTCCGGCGAATATTCGGCCAGGAAATCCGGCATCTGCCCCCAACCCTCGGTGAGGTTGGAGATGAAGTCAGGATCCGTGTGACCGTTCTTGACGATCAGGTGCAAAAGGCCGTTCAGCAGGGCAAGATCGGTCCCCGGCTTGATCTGCATAAAGAGCGTCGCTTTGTCGGCTGTGGCGTTGCGGCGTGGATCGACAACGATCAACCGTGCGCCTTGTTTGACGCGGCCCATCATGCGCAGGAACAGAATTGGGTGACAGTCTGACATATTGGCGCCGATCACGAAGAACAGGTCGGCCTTTTCGAAGTCCTGATAGGAGCCTGGTGGACCGTCAGAGCCGAGGGAAAGCTTGTAACCACTGCCGGCGCTTGCCATGCACAGCCGGGAATTGGATTCGATATGCTTGGTCCTGATGAACCCTTTCGCAAGCTTGTTGGCAAGATACTGCGCTTCCAGCGACATTTGGCCAGAGACATAAAGAGCAACCGCGTCAGGACCATCGCGGTCGATGATCGACTTCAGCCGCCGAGCAGTCTCATGGATCGCTTTATCGATTGATACCGGAATTTGGTCTTGGCTCCGGGCTGGGCGCATATGGGCCTTGTTCATACGCCCGGTTTCAGCGATAGCTTGGCCGCAGGTCGTGCCCTTGGTGCACAACCGGCCGAAATTGGTCGGATGGCTCTTGTCACCGGTGACCTTGACTACGCGGTTGCCCTTGACCTCCATCACGATGCCGCAACCTACACCGCAGTAGGGGCAAGATCCTTTGACGGATTTGGCGGCCACCATCAGGGCGCGTCCTCCGGCTGCAACCCCCTGCTGAATTCGCTCATTGCCGGGACGAAATTCTCATTGTCGTGCCCCTCGCGCGTCAGCTTAAGAAGAGCAAACCTTTGGAGGTCATCAAGTTTTGCCCATTGGTCTGCCGTCGGTCCAGGCATACCTTTGGAGCGGGCTTGCGTCGTCACGACATCGGGCACTCGCCTGGATGCCTTCCAGTCGACGCCCTCCCCAGCGTCGACAGCTTTGGCGGCCTCTCCCGTGCGCTGGACGATGAACGCCGTCAGCTTGCCGTGGTAGATCGCCACCTCGCCGGATGTGTCACACGGCTGGCCGAGCAGCCACTGGCGATCCGAATGCGTAAATCGGCTCCACTGCTGCAATGAAAGCTTGATGCCGGCAAGGTCGAGCTTAAAGCGGACTGCCATCGGAATGCAGCGCAGACTCTCGCTAAAGTCAGTTTCGAAGCGAAATACCAGTGGGCCAACGTTCTTCATGGACTCGCGCTGTGAACCCACGGAAAAACGAGAGAGCTCTATGGCTTGTGGCAATTGGTTGGCAGGCATCGGCTGGATCCTTGTTGAGACCGCTAGTTTCGGAAGCTCAAAACAAAAAAAAGCTACCGATCGAAAATTGCCGCCTCGGAGAGACGTCATTTTTGGATCAGCAGCTTTGCTGGGGGAACGCCCACCGTTGGACGTGATGTGATGCTGGGTAAGATGCAACAATTATGCCAGGCGCATGCACCCATGAACAACCGGGAAATAATGCATAAGCATATCCAAATTGCTGCGAAAACTCGCAATACAGGAAATGCGGTTGGGCAGAATGCCTGCCGTTTAAGCGCGGGGCCTATCTGGGCCAAAGTCGGATGGTCATGCGTGCTGAACCGTTGTACCGGAGTGAGGGGACGCCCGGATTTCTTGGCATCGTCCGCAACCCACTCACCGCGGGTTGGACATTTGGTACGCAAGCCCACGGCCCCGAAGACGGTCCGCCTCGGCGTCCCTGAAGACTTTGCCGGCCGGCGCCTTATCGACCTGCTTTCCGGTTTCTCCGCTGCGTCGCCGCAGATCCGGCTCGACACGACGAGCGGCTGGAGCGTCGAGTTGCGCAGACAGCTCGATGCCGGCGAGATCGATCTGGCGTTGATCAAGCGTGAGGCGGGCGATGGCCCCTGCCTGGCAAGCTGGACAGAGGAACTGGTCTGGGTTGGCAGTGCCAACCACTCGGTTCATTCCGATCCGGTGGCACTTGCGGTCTTTCCCGTCGGCTGCATCTACCGCGAGCGGGCGATCCACGCCATGGAGGCGGAGGGTCGCCGCTGGCGGATCGCTTACACTAGCCAGGGCCTGATGGGCGTTCAGGCGGCCGTCGCCTCCGGGCTTGGGATCAGCTTACTCCCCATCGAGGCAGTTCTGTCAGAGCACCGCAAACTGGAAGCTTTTGAGGGCTTCCAAACCCAGCGGGGATCGGAACTGGCGTTGGTTAAGGGTCGCCTGCAGCTCTCGGCGGAAGCCAAACTCGTTGCAGATTTCTTTGCCGATGTACTTACTTCAGCGATCTCGGATGTGGCTTTAGGCGGCCTGATATGTCCACCCTCGTGGCCAACGCCAGTGGAAGCCGGATAATTCACGAATGTTTTGTCCTGCGAATCGCGGGAAATGGGGATTGCCTGACCGCCTTGAGCGGACTCGAACCCACGACCCCTCGGTTTTTCCCGTCGATCACATCCGACTCCTAGAGACGACAGAAACTAGAATTTTTAGTCCTGGTCTTCGTTCGCCCCGCGTCACCGTTGACATGGGAGGCCCGTCTCAAAATGCTGATAGCTGCCGTCGTGATATCGCTGCAAAAGACCGGATCTGCTTCAGTGAGGAATTTGACGAACTCTCTACTCGAGATTGGATGGAAAGGGATGGATAACAGCGCATAATAGCGTGTTAGAAACTGGCTAGGATTGCCCATGACCTTGCCCCCAAGTTTTATCCAGTTTTGAGTTCGCTCCAGCGGTTTTTGGTTTCTGTTGTTGGGTCGGTAGCGGCGGGTTGCGGTGCGGAGCCATTTCGGCTGCGCAGCACCGCATCACGTCGCGGGTTGAGTGTCCGAGCGAATTCGGCCGGTGTCAGCCAGCCAAGGCCTGAATGCGGGC
>NZ_JBCEBQ010000021.1:0-26743 GCF_049472505.1 Rhizobium sp. HT1-10
CCACGTTTCTCTTTCTTCTCTATATTCAATTGTCAAAAAACCGACACAGGCCCTAAAACCCAGTCAAAACCTTACCGACGAGATAACCGCCTTTCAGCAAATCACCCCAACAAAGTCTGCAGTTTCATCCGAAACACCAGAGCGAAGTCGTTCGTCAGCGCCAGAAGCGCCGCCGTCTTCGTCAGTGAGCGGCTTATAGGCCCTCACCCTCGGAATAGTCAACAGGGGATTTTTCAAAAATCAGAAAAATTCCGCAAGTTATTGATCTGTATACATATTTTCGAACTGTGTGAAACTGCCGTGACAAAGGTGGCAGTTTTCAAACAGTCGCCCGTGCGCCGTTTCGAGGCAGAAGGGTAGCCGTTTAGGGGCCGCCCTGCCGTCTGTTATTAAAGATGGGGGCCGACCCACAGATTTCCAGGGAGCGGCTGTAAACAGGCCGCAAAACCAGACAATATTCCGGCCTTCCGGTCAGGAAGAACGCCGCGCTGGTTGATTTGACTTGGCGCTGATTAATATGCACAGCTTACCGGCGGTTTTGAGGGTGGCATCTCATAGGGAAGGAAGCGGACGGGTTGGAATGGTGACGGACAAGACGATGCTGCGCACGCTCGGCAACGAGCCGCCCATTCTGGCCGACGGTCGCCGCGCGCCGGATCGGCGCGAGGTGTCGCTGCGCTGGCTGTCCGGCACCTTCCTGACCGGCATCACCTCCACCATGCTGATGGGCATGGCGCTGTTTGCGGCCCTCGACGGACGCCAGCAGCTGGCCATTCCGGCCGAGGCCTATGGCTCGGCCGACAGCGGCAATCCGGGTGCGACCGACGCTTCGGTGACGCGCGGCGGCCGGCTGGTCACCACCCAGATCGCCTCCAAGCCCGCCGATCGCAGCATTCTCGAAGTCTCGACCGTGGTCCGCGACGGCGACAAGGACGTGGTGCGGCGCCAGCCTTTCGCCCATGTGAAGATGCAGCTTGCCGCCATTCACGTGACTGCCGAGACCTATCCGGCCTTCGATCCGCTGGCGATCTTCGCCACCGACGACAACCTGCCGGCCGCCGTCAACCACACCGGCGCCCTCTATGGCTCCGACGTCGAATCCGAGGTCAGCCTGAAAACCGTTCCTTTTCCCGTCAAGGGTACGCCCTTTACGCTCGCCCCGGCCATGTCGCTTGACGAGGTCGAGGAGAATGTCCGCTCGAACGGCTCCATCCTGACCGATGCCAACACGCAGCTGTCGGCGCTCTATTATGTCGACCCGCGCCGCTTTGCCGCCGACGACAACGATGTCGACCTGACCGCCGGGCTGGCCGCCCGCATCGTCGAAGAAAACATGTCGGTGTCGGTGCCTGAGCAGGTGACGCCGAACACGCCGGAATATGCCGACGACGTTATTCCGGTGACCCAGACGACGGCCATCGACGCAGCGCTGGTCGCAGCCGGCTATCCGAGAACCGACGCCGAGACCATCGCCTCCAGCATGGAGCCGCTTTACGGCGCGCCCGTACTCAATGCCGGCGACGTCTTGCGCATCGGCATCCTGCAGACAGGCGAACGCGCCAAGATCATCCGTGCCAGCCTCTATCATGGCGCCAAGCATGCGCTGACCGTGGCGCTCAACGACAGCGGCCGCTTCGTGGCCGGCAGCGAGCCGCCGACGCTCGACGCCATCGCCACCGCCTTCGACAATGATGCCGCCCCAGTCGCTGCCGGCCGCGATCTGCCGCGCGTCTATGACGGCATCTACCGCGCCGGCCTTGCCTATGGCATGACCCGCGAGATGATCGCCCAGATCGTCAAGCTGCTCGCCAGCAACGTCGATTTCCAGGCGCAGCTGAAGCCGACGGATTCGCTCGAGGCGTTCTTCTCGGTCGTCAATGGCCAAGGCCAGGCGACGTCGGATTCCGAACTGCTCTACGTCAACGCCCGCTTCGGCGACACCGTCACCCGCTTCTACCGCTTCGAGGATCCCGAAGACCATTCGATCGACTATTTCAACGAGGACGGCAAAAGCATCCGCCAGTTCCTGCTGCGCAACCCGGTGCCGACGGGGGTCTTTACCTCGGGCTTCGGCATGCGCCGCCATCCGATCC
This sequence comes from Rhizobium sp. HT1-10, assembly GCF_049472505.1. NCBI lineage: Bacteria > Pseudomonadati > Pseudomonadota > Alphaproteobacteria > Hyphomicrobiales > Rhizobiaceae > Rhizobium > Rhizobium sp. HT1-10. Next base: position 2,094 of record NZ_JBCEBQ010000021.1, read on the forward strand.
TCGGCTTTGCCCGCATGCACACCGGCGTCGACTGGGCCGGCCCGCGCGGCACGCCGATCATCGCCGCCGGCAACGGCATCGTCGAAAAGGCGGGCTGGGATTCCGGCGGCTTCGGCAACCAGACGCTGATCCGCCATGCCAATGGCTATGTCTCCTCCTACAATCACCAGAGCGCCATCGCCAAGAATGTCGTGCCCGGCGCCAAGGTGGTGCAGGGTCAGGTGATCGGCTTCATCGGCGCGACCGGCATGGCGACGGGCGCCCATCTGCACTACGAGCTGATCGTCAACGGCACCAAGGTCGACCCGCTGCGCATCCGCCTGCCCGGCGGCAAATCGCTGGATGGCGAGGCGCTGGCGAAATTCGAGGACGAGCGCAAGCGCATCGATACGCTGCTGTCGGATGAAAAGGCCAAGCAGGTGGCAAGTCGCGGATAGGGACTGACCTGAGCTTCCGTCAGGTTGCCGTGCGTCGCGGATTTTGCGAGATTGTGAGACTCGTCCGCCGCAGGCCACCCCCGAGCCCCCCGAGAGAGAACAATGAGCCGCTACTGGAGCCCGATCGTCTCGACACTGACGCCTTATGTTGCCGGCGAACAATCGGCCATGTCCGGGCTTCTCAAGCTGAACGCCAACGAGAGCCCCTATGGGCCGTCGCCTGATGTCGCAGTGGCGATTGCAGCGGCGCTGACCGACGGGCTTCGGCTCTATCCCGACCCGACATCGCGCCGCCTGAGGGTCGCGATTGCAGCGAGCCATGGCCTCGATCCGGACCTGGTGTTCGTCGGCAACGGCTCCGACGAGGTGCTCGCCCATGTCTTTCGGGGGCTGCTGAAGCAGGATGCGCCGCTGCTGTTTCCGGATGTCACCTACAGTTTCTACCCCAGCTATTGCCGGCTGTTCGGGGTAGCTTACCGCGAAGTTCCGCTCGACGAAACCATGGCGGTGCGGGTCGACGACTTCCGGCAACCCTGCGGCGCGATCATTCTGCCTAACCCCAACGCGCCGACCGGTATGGCCCTGGGGCTGGACGACATCGAGAGACTGCTGCAGGACCACCCCGATCGGCCTGTGGTGATCGACGAGGCCTATGTCGATTTTGGCGCCGATAGTGCCATCAAGCTTGTCGAACGCCATCCCAACCTTTTGGTGGTTCAGACATTCTCGAAATCCCGCAGCATGGCCGGCCTTCGCATCGGCTTTGCCATCGGCCAGCGACCGCTGATCGAGGCGCTGGAACGGGTGCGCGACAGTTTCAACTCCTATCCGCTCGACCGGCTGGCCGAGGCCGGTGCCGTCGCGGCCTGGCAGGACCGCGCCTGGTTCGAGAAGCATCGCGACATGACGATTGCCAGCCGCGAGCGGCTGGCCACAGCGTTACGGGCTCTCGGCTTCGACGTCCTTGCCTCGGCCGCCAATTTCCTGTTCGTGGCGCATCCCGTGCGGACGGCTGCGGAAATTCTCGCCGAACTCCGGCAGCGGGCGATTCTGGTCCGGCATTTTAACAGGCCCCGCATAGAGAACCGCCTGCGCATCACCGTCGGCACGGATGCCGAGTGCGACCGTCTGGTCACGGCGCTGCAGGAAATCCTCGGTGCCGCGGCAGGCCGGTGACGGCGGAAATGAGAGCTGCCGGGAAAAGGCTGCGGGACAGTTTTGGTGTCCCGATCGCGGACTCATCCCGTTGACGCACTGGAAATTCCTGCATAGCTTGGCAGGCATGAAAGCGACGATCTTTGCTTTGGTGGTGATGAGGCGCATGGGCAGGATGGTCTAGCTATCCGGCGAAAGCACCCATGCGCGGAAAACAGGCTCCTGACGGGGCTTTTTTTATGCCCGCAATCCGGGCTTTGCCCCGTCGTTCCTCATCGGCATCCCATGGACAGGACCGGCGCATGACAGACCATTCTCCAAAAGACGGCTTTCGGGAAGGCGCGCCCGGCGATCATTCCCACGCTCCCGCCCCGCCCCTTTTGCCATTGATCCTGCTGACGGCGCTCTCCGTCGTGCCCGTCAACATCATTCTCCCATCGCTGCCGAAAATTGCCGCGGAGTTCAGAGCGGACGTCTCCCTCGTAGGCCTGGCGGTGGCCGGCTATGCTCTCGCCACGGCCCTGATCGAGATTATCGCCGGCCGCCTGGCCGATCGTTACGGACGCCGACCCGTCGCTCTCACCGCAATCGCGATGTTCATCCTTGCCTCGATTGGCTGCGCGCTTGCCGGCAACATCGTCCTGTTCCTGATCTTTCGGGCGCTGCAGGCGTCGATTGCCGCCTGCTTCTCCATTGCGCTCGTCATGATCAAGGAGACGTCTCGCGGAGCGGCGACCGTCAGCCGGTTCGGCTATCTTGCCATGGGCTGGGCACTTGCGCCTATGCTGGCGCCACTTGTCGGCGGATCGCTCGATTGGGCATGGGGGTGGCGCGCCATATTCCTCGCTCTGGCAACGGCGGGCGCGATCCTCCTCGTCCTGAGCTGGATGACCTTGCGGGAAACTGCGACGGCGGGCGCGAAAGCAGACGGCCGTCGGGGATCCTATTTGCAGCTTCTGGGTTCGCGGCAGTTCTGGTGCTACGCTCTGTGCATGGCCTTTGCGATGGGGACGCTTTATCTGTTCCTCTCGGGCGCACCGATCGCCGTCGGCAGCATGCTGGGTGGCTCGACCGCAAAGCTCGGCCTCTGCATGGGACTGGTTCCGGCGGGCTTCATGTTGGGCAGTTTCCTCGCCGGACGCTTCGCCGCCCTAGCGGCATTGGGAACCATACTTGTCATTGCGCGATCGCTGACCTGCGCCGGATTGCTGATCGGCCTCGGTCTTTCCGTAATGGGCGTGACCCATGTCGCGGCTCTGTTCGGCCCGTGCATTTTCATTGGCGTGGGAAATGGGCTGACGATGCCCGCCGCCAACGCCGGTGTGCTCTCCGTGCATCCCGAACATGCGGGCACTGCTGCGGGATTGGCAGCCGCCATCAGCATCGGCGGCGGGGCTTTGATCGTCGCGGTCGGCGGCTGGTTCATCGGCGGACGAGATTCTGTCGCGGCATTGTTTGCCACCATGCTCTGCACGGCGACACTGGCCTTGATTGCCGCAATCGGCGCCAACTCTGCCGGCAAGTAAGATCCAACGCATCGACACAACGCGCTTCATCGAACGGGCCTTGTCATGGGAGCCTTGCCACCTTCCGTACCGCCAACGACGATCGGCTCAACGGACCGGCCCATCCTCAAAGGGCCCCGACAGCTTGCCGATAAAGGGGAGAGCGGTTTGTCGCTGAATGGCGAGGCGCTGGCGAAATTCAAGGACGAGCGCAAGCGCATCGATAGGCTGCTGTCGGACGAGAGAGCCAGGCAGGTGGCAATCCGCGGATGGCTATCGGACCCTCTCCACCAGGCCGGAGTGGCGACGGCAGCTTTGCCGTCGCCCGGTGATATCTGGCGACCTGACCCGTCAGCCGTTATCCTTTGCCCGGTAGGCGTCGGGGATGATGAAGACTTCGTCGGCTCGGCCATAGCCGCCATCCGGGACGGTCTCGATCAGCACCATGGTGTGCGGACGCGCGGCTTCACTCAGATAGGACACCAGGAGGTCTGTGGTCTTGTGAATGAGTTCCTCCTTCTGGAGATTGGAAAGTGCCCCTTCGGGCAGCTTGAAATTGGCGAATGGCATGGACGTCTCCTGTTGATTGAGTCGGATGTTAGAGCTTCGGTTCGTGTCCGAGAGCGCAAGGACCGCGTGGTCGCAACGCTCCTGTTCAGATCGCGCCACCATTGGCGCGGATCACCTGGCCGTTGACCCAGCCGCTGCCGGGACCTGCCAGGAACGAGACGAGGTCGGCGATCTCCTCCGGCTGGCCGAGGCGACCGAGCGGGATCGTACCGGTGATGGCCTTGACCAGTGCCTCGCTCTTGCCTGTCATGAACAGATCGGTCTCGACGGGCCCCGGCGCGACGGCATTGACGGTGATGCGGCGTGGCCCCAGTTCCTTGGCAAGAACATGGGTGAGCGCCTCGACGGCCGCCTTGGTGGCGGCATAGATGCCGTAGCCCGGCTGGTAGAGGCCAACCACGCTCGACGAGAAGCTGATGATCCGGCCACCGTCGGCCAGCCGCTTTGCAGCCTCGCGCATGCCGCGAAAAACCGCACCGACATTGACCGCCATCATCCGCTCGAAGGCGGCATCGTCGGCCTCTGAGAGCGGCGACAACGTCATGATGCCGGCATTGTTGACGAGGATGTCGACAGCTCCGAAGGCCTGCTCGGCAGCGTCGAACAGGATCCCCATGCTATCCGGCGCGGCGATGTCGGCGCCGACGGCAATCGCTCGGCCGCCGGTCGCCGTGATGGTGGCGACGATGTCTTCGGCCGCCGCCCGACCACTGGCATAGTTGACGACAACGGCGATACCATCAGCGGCCAGGCGGCGGGCGATGGCGGCGCCAATGCCCTTGGAGGCTCCGGTGACGATGGCTGTCCGGGAAGTCTGGTTTTTCATGTCTGTCTCCTGTTGATGGGGAGATCATACGCCGCTGCAAAAATGGAACAATGACCGCAAATTTGACATCACAATTCGGCTGTGGTGAACAAGCTATATGGATCGCATCGACCGTTTGCAGCTCTTTGTCCGGATTGTCGAACGCCGTAGCTTCAGCGCGGCGGCGGCGGATGGCGGCCTAGCGCGCTCGACCGTGACAGAGGCCATCAAGCAGCTGGAAACGGATGTTGGCACACGGCTGCTGGACCGAACCACCCGGCATGTCACGCCGACCCTCGATGGCGAGGCCTTCTACCGCCGCTGCCTGTCTGTCCTTTCCGATTTTGAAGAGGCGGAGAACCTCTTCAGCCGCGATCGGCCGCGTGGGCTCCTGCGCATCGATGCCAATACGCTGCTGACGCGCACCTTCCTGCTACCGCGCCTGCCGGAGTTCCTTGACCGATACCCGCTGATCGACCTGCATCTCGGCCAGGGTGACAGGCTCGTTGATCTTGTCCGCGAAGGGGTCGACTGCGTCATCCGCGCCGGAGAGCCCGCCGACAGTGGCATGATCATGCGCAGGCTGGCCGTCATCGAGGAAGTCACTTGCGCCAGCCCGGCCTATATCGCCACTTACGGACTGCCGGTCTCGCCTGACAGGCTGGATGGCCACAGGATGGTCGGCTTTCTGTCATCGCGCTCAGGCGAGGTCCTGCCGCTGGAATTCACCGTCGACGGCAAACGGCGCGATATCGTCCTGCCGACGCGCGTCACCGCCAACAGCTCGGACACCATGCACGAGCTGGCCCGCATGGGTTTTGGCCTGGTACAGGCGCCGCGATACCGCTTTCAGCAGGATTTCGATAGAGGGGTGCTGGTCGAGGTCATGCGGGAATACCCTCCGAGCCCGACGCCGCTGTCTGCACTCTACCCCCAGAACCGCCAGCTTTCGCCCCGGCTCCGGGTGTTTCTCGCCTGGGCCGAAGCAATTTTTTCCGAAGCGAAACTGTAAGTGGCGAAAGGCCGCAATTGGTGCCACCTTTGCCGCAACGGGGCCAGGGGGGGCCGCAAACGGCACGGTCATGACGCCGGAAGAAACATCATCCAGCCATGGCGACCTGGCTGCCAGAAACGATACATCGGAGGCACCGGCCTATGAAAATCTCCAACCTCAAAGAGGTCCCGCACTTTGCCGATACCGTCGCCGATCGCGGCTGGCACGCCTGGTGGACGGAGAGCGGCGTGTCGCTGGAGCAATATCGCTCCCCCCTCGATGCAATGATCGAGGGCGACGGAATTCCGCTCTGCCTTGTCGCCCACGAAGAGGACATCTATCTCGGCTCTGTGCTGGTCATCGACGATGATCTCGAGGCGCGCCCAGATTACGCGCCGTGGATTGCCGCCCTCTGGGTCGAAGCGCAGGCGCGGCATAAAGGCATAGCCAGCCGTTTGCTGGAAGCGGCGCGGGCGGAAGCGGTCCGGCTTGGCACAGACGCCTGCTATCTCTGCGCGACGGCCGACAAAACCGATTTTTACCGCGCCAGAGGTTTCGAGCTGATCGAGACGGATGTCTCCGGCCTGAATGTCTTCCGCATCTGAGATTGTGACCGCCGACCACGGGCGATTGTCCCACTGTCGTCAATAGCGCAGGGCGCAGGCGGTTTAACCATCCTGCGCCCTGATCAGAGACTGTCCGGCAGACGGGGCTCATGACCACGGGCCCCGCCGCCTGCTTCACGTCAACGCAAGGCCGGTTTTGCCGACCTTGCGGATGGCATCAGAACTCTTCCCAGCTTTCCTTGACGGCGGCATTGCCGGAGAAGGCTTTTGCGACCTTGCCGGCAAGCCGGCGGGCCGGCGATGGGACGGCGCGATGCGAAGAGCCGGTAGCCATGGCTTGAGCGGTCTGGCGCAAGGCGCTGCCGAGCTGGAACTGGGAGATGAGCTCCCGCAGCTTGCCGCTTTCGCTGGCAAGCGTCGCGCCGGCCGCACTGGTCTCCTCGACCATCGCGGCGTTCTGCTGGGTCACCTGGTCCATCTGGTTGACGGCAGTGTTGACCTCGGCAAGACCCACCGATTGCTCGCGAGCCGAAGTGGCAATCGAGTCCATGTGCTGGTTGACGGTGACGATAGAGCCTTCGATCGTTCTGAGGGCATTGCCGGTATCGCTGACCAGCTTGACGCCGCTCTCGACATCGGTGCTCGAATTGCGGATCAGGTCCTTGATCTCCTTGGCCGCCTTTGCCGAGCGCTGCGCGAGCTCGCGCACTTCCTGCGCGACGACGGCAAAGCCCTTGCCGGCCTCGCCGGCCCTTGCGGCTTCGACGCCGGCATTCAGCGCCAGCAGGTTGGTCTGGAAGGCGATCTCGTCGATGACGCCGATGATGTTCGAGATTTCGTTCGACGACTGCTCGATCTTGTTCATGGCATCCACCGCATTGGCAACGACCTTGCCGGATTGGGCGGCGCTTTCGTTTGCCAGCATCGCAACCTTTCGGGCTTCATCGGCGCGCTTGGAGGAGTTGGCGACGTTGACGGTGATCTGGTCGAGGGCAGCGGCGGTCTCTTCCAGGGAAGCAGCCTGCTGCTCCGTCCGCTTGGACAGATCGTCGGCGCTGCTGCTGACTTCGCGGCTGCCGGTGTCGATGGCGCTGGTCGCCTGGGCGACAGACCGCAGGGTTTCGGCAAGCTGCTGCACGGCGCCGTTGAAGTCTTCGCGCAGGCTTTCGAATTCAGGGGCAAACTGCTCCGAGAGCTGGAAAGTCAGGTCGCCGCTGGCAAGATATTTCAGGCCTTCGCCAAGACCTGATGTTGCCTTTGCCATGGCCTCCGCCCGGACCCGATCGGCCTCGCTGTTCTTGCGACGCTCCTGCTCCGTCTGACTGCGGTTGGCATCGGCCTCCTGTTCGAGTCGTATGCGCTCGATCGCATTGTCGCGAAACACGGCCACGGCTTCAGCCATGTCGCCGATCTCGTCCTTCCGGCCGATGCCGGGTACATCCAGTTGCGTTTCACCCTTGGCAAGCCGCGTCATCGTCGCGTTGATGCCGGTAAGCGGGCGAACCAGCCCCAGGTTCAAAATGTACATTCCGAGCAAGGCGCAGAGGATCATCGCGCCGCCACCGGCGTAGATTGCCAGTCGTGCGAAGGAAGCCGCGTCCTGAGCGGTCGCCGTGCGCGTCGCGAGAAGGGCTCGCTCGTCCGCTGACATCTCACGCACCTTGGCGCGGATGGCATCCATGCTCGCCTTGCCGGCACCTGAAATCTCGAGCTGGCGGGCCTTCTCATAGGTTGCCGGATCCTTGACCAGCAGCAGTTCGGGCTCAACGACTTTCTGGGTCCAGGTCTTGACCAGCGCATCGAGCTCACCCAGGCGACGTTGCTGGACGGCGTTGTCCGATGTCAGGCTGCGAAGCTGCGCAAAGTTATCGGCATAGGACGCAGCGCCGGCCTTCTGCGGCTCCAGAAACTCCGGGTTCGCGGATATCACGTAGCCGCGCATGCCGGTTTCCTGGTCGACCATGGCGGCGACCACAGCCTCCATCTTGGCGAGAACTGCATAGGTGTGCTCGCTCCAACCTGCCGCCTGCTCCTGTGTCGCGATCGAGTTGCCGCTGATCACGCTGACGGTCACGCTGATGATGACGAGGACCATGAGGGTCATCGCGATCTTATATATTATTTTTAGATTTTTGAAGAAGTCTAGCATTGTCGGGTCCCCTCGGTCGGTTCGCTATTTCCAGGCGTGATGCGTTGAATTGTCGTCGATAGCTGCTTGGTTCGCCGGTCCACCCCTCGCCCGGCCCTGGCTTGGGGTAACCCGCTGTGGATCGTCATTGGCAATTGATCTGCAGCACAGGGCGTATTGCCCGACCTGCCTTTCCCTGCGCTACTCGATAAGCAGACACAGATAGGGGCATCAGCAATCCAAAAGAGGAAAGCCGGCAACGCGACAACAGGGACAATGATGATTGAATGCGTCCGATAATCGGAGGATCTGGCCGCGAACGGCCGGATGGTTCCCCGAAGGTCGACGTCATGTCGGCTCGACTAGCAAGCTCGGATGACCCATGATTAGATGCCTAAGGTTAATTTAAAATAAACTCCTAAATTAACCCGTCCAAAAACAGAGAATCCGCGAACTACTTAAGTACTCGCCAAAGGTAGTAGAATATTTTTCTATATTTTATGAGTTGCAATAATGACAAGACTGATGTTGCAGCCACCTTTGGAAGGACGCCGCTTCTTGCCCTTGGTTTCAATTCCACTATCTACGCGATCGAGAATATGGGAGTTTAGGGAAGGGTTGCTATGTCGGGCTCTCGTCGGGAACTGTTTCTTGCTCTGGCGATGATCATTGCCGGCGTGGCCGGTTTTTTCCTGTTCCTCTACATCCTTGGCATCGATCCCGACGAGCAATCGCTCGACTTTCTGGAATGGGTCGTTGGTGGTATTCTGATCGCGCCCGGTTTTGGCTATCTCCTCAGGTGGAGCAACACCAGGGGCCGCTAGGCGTGCTGCCTGCGCTTGCGGCCGGAGCCTTTCCAGCATTCTCCCATTTTTGCGACCGAGACCATCGACGACACGCATATGTCATAGCAAAAGGGGCCGGCCTTGCGGCCAGCCCCTTCTCTAGTTCGATGTTGTCAGGCCATCAGGCTGCCTGCGGCAAGGCCTCGCGCGGTCGGAACAGCAGGCGATCGTTGCCGCTGGTGACCTTGACAAGCGAATTGTCCGGCACCTGCCCCGATAGGATCTGCTCGGCGAGCGGGTCCTGCACGTATTTCTGGATCGCCCGCTTCAGCGGCCGCGCGCCATAGACCGGATCGTAGCCCTTGTCGGCCAGCCAGTTGCGGGCGTCGTCGTCGAGTTCGAGCGTGATCTTGCGCTCGGACAAAAGCGTGATCAGCCGCTTCAGCTGGATGTCGACGATCGCCCCCATCTCGGCCCGCTTCAGGCGGTGGAAGAGGATGATCTCGTCGATCCGGTTGAGGAACTCCGGCCGGAAATGACCGCGCACCTCGTTCATGACCAGTTCGCGCACCGCCTCGCTGTCATCGTTTTCCCCGAGCTGGGTCAGGAAGCTCGAACCGAGGTTCGAGGTCATGATGATCATCGTGTTGCGGAAGTCGACGGTCCGGCCCTGCCCGTCTGTCAGGCGCCCGTCGTCCAGAACCTGGAGCAGGACGTTGAAGACGTCGGGATGGGCCTTCTCGATCTCGTCGAACAGCACGACCTGGTAAGGCCGGCGGCGGACGGCTTCGGTCAGCGACCCGCCTTCCTCATAGCCGACATAGCCGGGAGGGGCACCGATCAGCCGGGCGACGGAGTGCTTCTCCATGTATTCCGACATGTCCATGCGCACCATCGCGGTGTCGTCGTCGAACAGGAAGCGGGCGAGCGCCTTGGTGAGCTCGGTCTTGCCGACGCCGGTCGGGCCCAGGAAGATGAACGAGCCGAGCGGCCGGTTCGGATCCTGCAATCCGGCGCGGGCACGGCGGACGGCGCGCGACACGGCCTGCACCGCATCGCCCTGGCCGACCACGGATTTCGCCAGCTCGTCTTCCATGCGCAACAGCTTGTCCTTGTCGCCTTCCAGCATCTTCTCGGTCGGAATGCCGGTCCAGCGCGAGACGATATGGGCGATGTTGTCGGCGGTGACGACCTCCTGCACCATGGCACTCTGCGTGTGATCCTGCGCCTCGGCCTCGGTCAGGTCCTTTTCGAGACCGGGAATGACGCCATAGGCAAGCTCGCCGGCCCGCTGGAACTCACCCTTGCGCTGGGCGATCGCCAGTTCGTTGCGGGCTTCGTCCAGCTGCTTCTTGAGATCGGCGGCAAGACCGAGCTTCGATTTTTCCGCCTGCCAGCGCGCGGTCAGCGCATCGGCCTGCTCCTCGAGGTTGGTAAGCTCGGTCTCGAGCCGCACCAGTCGGTCGGCCGAAGCGACGTCGGTTTCCTTCTTCAAGGCTTCGCGCTCGATCTTCAGCTGGATGACGCGCCGATCGAGCTCGTCGAGCTCTTCCGGCTTGGAATCCACCTGCATGCGCAGCCTTGCTGCCGCCTCGTCCATCAGGTCGATGGCCTTGTCGGGCAGGAAGCGGTCGGTGATGTAGCGGTTCGACAGGGTCGCCGCCGCCACCAGCGCCGCATCGGCGATGCGCACCTTGTGATGCTGCTCGTATTTCTCCTTCAAGCCGCGCAGGATCGAGATCGTATCCTCGACCGTCGGCTCGTTGACCACGACGGGCTGGAAGCGACGGGCGAGCGCCGGGTCCTTCTCGACATGCTTGCGATACTCGTCGAGCGTGGTGGCACCGACGCAATGCAGCTCGCCGCGCGCCAGTGCCGGCTTCAGAAGGTTGGAGGCATCCATCGCCCCATCGCCCTTGCCGGCGCCCACCAGCGTGTGCATCTCGTCGATGAACAGGATGATCTCGCCGTTTTCCGACTGCACCTCATTGAGCACGGCCTTCAGCCGCTCCTCGAACTCGCCGCGGAACTTCGCACCGGCAATCAAGGCGCCCATGTCGAGCGCCATCAGCTTCTTCTCTTTCAGCGATTCCGGTACGTCGCCGTTGACGATGCGCAGCGCCAGCCCCTCGACGATCGCCGTCTTGCCGACGCCGGGTTCGCCGATCAGCACCGGATTGTTCTTGGTGCGGCGCGACAGCACCTGGATCGTCCGGCGAATTTCGTCGTCGCGGCCGATGACAGGGTCAAGCCGGCCTTCACGGGCCTCGGCCGTGAGGTCGCGGGCATATTTCTTCAGTGCCTCGTAGCCGTTCTCGGCATTCGAAGAATCAGCCGTGCGGCCCTTGCGGATTTCGTCGATGGCCTTGTTGAGACCGACGGGCGTGACACCGGCATTCTTCAACGTCGTCGACGTCGAGGCGCTCGACTCCATCGCCAGCGCCTGCAGCAGACGCTCGACGGTGACGAAGCTGTCGCCGGACTTCTTGGCGAGATCCTCGGCTGTCGTGAAAACCTTGGCCAGCGGCTGCGCAAGATAGACCTGGCCGTTGCCGCCCGAGACTTTCGGGATCTTGGCGAGCGCTGCATCATTGGCAAGCTTTGCGGCCTTGGCGTCACCGCCGGCCCGCTGGATGAGAGATCCGGCCATGCCCTGGTCGTCGTCGAGCAGCACCTTCAGTACATGCTCGGCAGTGAACTGCTGGTGGTCCTGCCCCAGCGCATTGGTCTGGGCCGACTGTAGAAAGCCGCGAACCCGTTCCGAGTATTTTTCGATATCCATTTAGCAACCTCCATGGATCGTCCTGCCCGTCTTTCGGCACAGAACGAGATTGAGAGAAGACCCCCTGAAAAGGCAGATCCCGGTGCCGCATCGCTCATCGTAGACACGACATCTGGGGAGAATATGGGTTGGAATTTATGCGGTTTAAAGGGTGCTGAAAACGAAAATACCCCGGATGAACCGGGGTATCTTGATATGTATCAAATCCATGGACGAAGAGGCAGAAAAGCCTATTCGGAGCCGACATCAGCAAGGTTCGGCGCGTCGGTGCCGCCTTCGCTGGGCGCATCGCCATCCGTGAGGCGCGGACGACGAGGACGACCGGCAGCGCGACGACGAGGCGCGCGCGGCTCTTCCGATCCTTGCGCTTCTTCAATGGCGACTTCGGCCGGGATGCCGACGATCTCGGGCTGCGGGCCGGTGCCGTCATTGACGGCAGCAGGCGCAGCGGCCGGCGTGCGCGGCGTGTAGACGCGCGGCTGCCTCGGCTGGCGCGGCGGGCGCTGGCCCTCGGCCTGTGGCTGCTCGCCTTGGGCAGGTGCGGCATCCTGCTGCACGGGTGCCGGCTGCGGCGCCGGGCTCGGCTGCTGGCTGCCGACAGGTCCATGGGCCGGCTGCTGCGGCATCGACTGCTGCGAGGCGTTGCGGCTCTGCATCTGCGGGGCGATCATTGGCTGATCGTCCATCTCGTTGCCGTCCATGTCGTCCATATCGCGCTCGTTGCCGTCGCGATCGTTGAAGTCCTGCCTGTCTTCGCGCTGGAAGCGTTCCTGCATCTGCGCCTGTGCGGCGGCAATGATGCGGTAGTAATGCTCAGCGTGCTGAAGATAGTTTTCCGCCATGACGCGGTCGCCGGACGAGTGGGAATCACGGGCCAGGGTCGAGTATTTCTCGGCTATATGCTGGGCAGTGCCGCGGATCTTCACATCGGGACCGGAGCTGTCGTAGGTCCGGGTCAGGGGATTGGATCCCTTCCGATTGAAATTGTTGTTGTTATTGCTGCTGCCGCCGCTGCTGGGGTTTCCGCCGCCGCTGCCGCCGCCGTTGTTGCCACGCCCTCGACCGCGCTTGTTCTGCTGTCCTGGCCTCATAGATCCTTCACCTGAATTCTCTTGTTGTGATAATTGTGCGCGGCACCCTGCCGCCATGGCCGGACGAACCGGGCCAGGGCCTGCGTGCCGCAAGCAGATCGGGTAAAACCCCCGTCTGCCGCTCGACTACGTCAGATTAACTGAATCACGCATCGGGTACGTTCAACCTTCGACACTCTTTCAAGAGAGCGGACCCCTGAGGCTGACCGGAACCCGAACGAATCTCCCATTCGCTTCCGGCTGCCCAACGCGTGAGCGCAACCTATATTGCTTCCAAAGGAAATCCAAGTCCTTTCTTTGGCGGCGCAATAATCACTGAATCGTTGCCCTTTTCAGGTTCTTAGCCGATTTTCGCGAAGATCAGGGCCCGATCGTTGTGGCCGTAATCCCGCGCTGCCTCGATCAATCTGAAGCCGGCTGCCTCGAAAAGCGCCGTGACAGAGACGCGCTGGTCAAAGCCGATTTCCAGACCAAGCACGCCGTCGTCATGGAGAAAACGCGCTGCATCGACAGCGATCGCGCGGTAGGCATCCAGCCCGTCCCATCCGCCGTCGAGCGCCACCACCGGATCAAAATCCCTGACCTCTGGCGCAAGCGTCGCGATGACCTCCGTATTTATATAGGGAGGATTTGAGACGATTGCATGAAAGCACCCTGAAATCGATGCAAACCAGCTGCCCTCAGCGGTTTCGAACCGGTCGGCGAGCCCATTGCGGACGGCATTGGCAGTCGCCGTCGACAGGGCCTCCTCGGAAATATCGCTGCCGACGCCCTTTGCTGCCGGGCACTCCTGCAGCAGCGCCAGGCAGATGGCTCCGGTGCCGGTGCCCATGTCGAGAATATCGATGGTACGGTGCTTTTCGGCCAGACGGCGAAGATGCGGCAGCATGCTGTCGACCAGGATCTCGGTGTCGGCGCGCGGCTCCAGTGTCGCCGGCGAGAGCGCCAGCGGCAGGCCGTAGAATTCGCGCTCGCCGAGGATGCGGTGCACCGGCCGGCGGGCAAGGCGCAGCGTCACAGCATTCTCCAGCTGTGCGGCCAGCGCGGCATCGGCGGCTTCATGACGACGAGTAACCGTCTCGGTAAAGCTCAGCCCGAATATCCCGGCCACCAGCACCTTGGCGTCCGCAGCAGGGTCGTCCAGCCCCGCCTCGGCAAAGCGGCGCCGCGCGTCCGCCTGAAGGGCGCCGATCGTCGGCCTGGTATCGCTCACATGCGTTCCCCGAGCTGGGCGAGCTGGCTTGCCTGGAAATCCGAGCGTAGCGCGTCGACCACTTCGTCGATCTCGCCTTCCATCATCCGGTCGAGCTTGTAGAGCGTCAGGTTGATGCGGTGGTCGGTGATCCGGCCTTGCGGAAAGTTGTAGGTGCGGATGCGCTCCGAGCGGTCGCCGGAGCCGACCTGGCTCTTGCGGTCGGCCGAACGCTCGTTGTCGACCCGCTGGCGCTCCATGTCGTAGAGTCGCGAGCGCAGCACCTGCATCGCCTTGGCGCGGTTCTGGTGCTGCGATTTCTCGGATGAGGTGACGACGATGCCCGATGGAATATGGGTGATGCGCACCGCCGAGTCCGTCGTGTTGACGTGCTGGCCGCCGGCACCGGACGAGCGCATGGTGTCGATGCGGATATCCTGCTCGCGCACCTCGATATCCACTTCCTCGGCCTCCGGCAGCACGGCAACTGTCGCAGCCGAGGTGTGGATGCGGCCGCCGGCTTCCGTTGCCGGCACGCGCTGCACCCGGTGCACGCCGGATTCGAACTTCAGCTTGGAGAACACGCCCTTGCCGGTGATGGTGGCGATGACTTCCTTGTAGCCGCCGGCCTCGCCGTCGCTCGACGACAGGATCTCGACCTTCCAGCCGTTCACCGAGGCGAAGCGCTCGTACATGCGGAACAGGTCGCCGGCAAACAGCGCCGCCTCCGAACCGCCGGTGCCGGCGCGGATTTCGAGGATCGCGCTCTTCTCGTCGGCAGCGTCCTTGGGCAGCAGCAGAATCTGGATTTCGGTCTCGAGCGTGTCGATGCGTTCACGCACGCCGGGCAGTTCCATGTCGGCCAGATCGCGCATCTCGCGGTCCACCGTCTTGTCGTTGAGCATCGCCTCGAGGTCGGTGCGCTCCGCAAGCGACTTTTCGTAGTCGCGGATCTTCAGCACCACCGGCTGCAGCTCGGAATATTCCGACGCCAGCTTGACGTAGACATCGGCGGCCGGACCTTCCGACATGCGCGCCTCGATCTCGCCAAACCGGCGCTCCAGGTCGCGCATTTTCTCAACAGGAAGTGTAGCCAAAGTCGAACTCCGAATTTTCTCAATACGCCCAGATGTCAGGCGCTGTCATAAATGGCGCAATCTCGCAGCCAGCCGGTGAACAGCGCGCCTCGCCCCGATCCATCCTCATTCCTGTGCTTGTCACAGGAATCCAGTGCGCCCAGTCCTGGGCGCGCGGGACCTCCCG
Source organism: Rhizobium sp. HT1-10 (assembly GCF_049472505.1). NCBI lineage: Bacteria > Pseudomonadati > Pseudomonadota > Alphaproteobacteria > Hyphomicrobiales > Rhizobiaceae > Rhizobium > Rhizobium sp. HT1-10. The sequence goes on from NZ_JBCEBQ010000021.1 coordinate 17,367, forward strand.
ATTACGGAGACAGGTCCTTTCACGACGCAGACGCGCCGTGGCTGGATTCCTGTGACAAGCACAGGAATGAGAGGGAGAGCGTTGCGCCTTCCAAACCCGCGCGAGAGCCAGACCGCGGGAACCAGGACCCTAGCTCCCCATGCCTGGCCCAGCCCTGAAAGGACGGGCAGAGCGCCTCTTACCCCTTTCCAGCGCCATCAGCAACAGAGGTCTCAACAGCGGCTATAGCGGGATATTATGCGCCTCGGCGAACTGCGCAAGGATTTCGCGCACCGACAGAACGGGGTTGCGGTCGTCGATCGCCTCTTCCAGCACCGCTGCCAGCGCCTTGACGTCGAGCCCCAGCAGCATTGCCTTGACCGGTCCGATCGAGGCCGGCGACATCGATACCGAGCGGAAGCCGATACCCATCAGCGCCATGGCCGAGATCGGCTTGCCGGCCAGCTCGCCGCACAGCGTGACAGGCGTCTTGTTGCGCTCGCCGGCACGCACGATATCGCGCAGGATGCGCAGGAACGGCCGACCCAGCGTATCGAAGCGGTCGGACACCCGGGCATTGCCGCGATCGACGGCCATCGAGAACTGGAACAGGTCGTTGGAGCCGACCGAGACGAAATCGACCGCCGCCATCAGCTCGTCGAGCTGCCACAGCAACGCCGGCACCTCGAGCATGGCGCCGAACTGCAGCTTGCGCGGCAGCCCATGGCCGAAGCGCGAGAGATGATGCACTTCCTTCTGCAGGAGCTCGCGCACGGCCTTGATCTCGGAGACTTCCGTGACCATCGGCACCATCATCTTCAATTCGCTGCCGGCGGCAGCCTTCAGCATGGCGCGCAACTGGGTGCGCAGCAGGCCAGGCCGATCGAGCGACAGGCGAATGGCCCGCCAGCCGAGCGCCGGGTTCTCCTCCTGATGCGCCCGAAAATACGGCACCACCTTGTCGCCGCCGATATCGAGCGTCCGGAAGGTGACGACACGGTCGCCCGCCTGCTTCATGACGTTGCGGTAGAACGTCTCCTGCTCGTCGGCCTTGGGCATGGTCGAGGCAATCATGAACTGCAGCTCGGTGCGGAACAGGCCGATGCCCTCGGCACCGGATTCCGCCAGCTGCGGCAGGTCGACCAGCAGACCGGCATTCATCAGCAGCGATATGCGCTGGCCGTCGCGCGTGACCGGATCGACGGCGCGCAACGCCCGGAACTGTTCCTGCCGGCGGGCACGGAACTTGACCTTTTCCTCGTAGGATTTCAGGTGATCGGCCATCGGCCGCAGATGGACATGGCCCTCGTCGCCGTCGATGATGACGGAATCGCCGTTTTCCGCCAGCGCCACGACGCCGGCCGCCTGGCCAACGACAGGGATGCCCATGGCCCGGGCGACGATAACGACATGGCTGGTGATCGCGCCGTCTTCCAGCACCAGGCCGCGAATATTGTCGCGCGGATAGTCGAGCAGCTCGGCCGCCCCCATGGCGCGGGCAAAGATGACGGCGTCGGAGGGAAAGCTCTCGGACGAATTGCGGCCGGTATGCCCGGTCAGCTGCCGCAGCAGCCGGTTGGCGAGATCCTCGAAATCATGCATGCGGTCGCGCAGGTAAGGATCGGTGAGTCGCATCATCCGCGCCTTGGTGTCGCTCTGCACCTTCTCGACTGCCGCTTCCGCCGTCAGGCCGTTGCGGATCGCCTCTTCCAGCTTGCGCACCCAGCCCTGGTCGTGGGCAAACATCCGGTAGGTTTCCAGCACCTCGCGGTGCTCGCCCTCCATCGACACATCGCGGCGCGACAGCATGTCGTCGATCGAGATGCGCAAGGACCCCAACGCATCGGCCATGCGGGAAATTTCGTGGTCGGTGTCTTCGTTGAGCAAATTTGTGACGACGACGCGCGGCTCGTGCAGCACGACATAGCCGAGCCCAATGCCCTCGTTGTAGCTGTCGCCGTCGATGGTGACGGACCGCGTCAGGTCGAGCTCGAGGCCGGGCTTCGAGATCTTCTTGAGGTCGCCTGTCGCGATCATCTCGGCCAGCACCATGGCCGTCGTCTCGAGCGCTTCCAGTTCCTCGTCGCGATAGGTGCGGCTGGCCTTGTTCTGCACGACGAGAACGCCGAGCGAGCGACCGGCGCGCAGGATCGGCACGCCGAGGAAGGAATGATAGATCTCTTCGCCGGTTTCCGGCAGGTAGCGGAAGGCGGGATGCGACTGGGCGTCGGACAGATTGAGCGACTGCGCCGAGGCGGCAATGGTGCCGACGAGGCCCTGGCCCATCATCAATTGCGCCAGATGCACGGAATCCTTGTTAAGGCCTTCGGTGGCATAGAGCTCGAGCACCCCATCGGCGCGCAGCACGTAGACCGAGCAGACCTCGGCCACCATGTTGCTGGCGATCTGGCGAACGATCCGGTCAAGGCGATCCTGCGGTTCAAGCGGCTCCGCCATAAGCTCGCGCAGCCGCTTGAGCAGGACGCGCGGACCGCCGGAAAGGTCTCTCATTGCGTCACGCTCCCGAAAACCATGTCACCGCCGCAAAACTTGAGGGAACATCAACCGTTCCGTTCCCTCTCTCGACAGCTTGAAATCAACTCTTATCGAGACCGTAGCAGGAATGCAAAGTCCTGACTGCAAGTTCCGCGTATGGGCCGTCGATCAGGATCGAAATCTTGATTTCCGAGGTAGTGATCGCCTTGATGTTGATGCCTTTTTCAGCAAGTGCACGGAAAGCGCTCGCTGCAACGCCTGCGTGCGAGCGCATGCCGATGCCGATCACCGAGACCTTCACCAGACCCGATTCGTTCTGGATGACGTCGTAGCCGATCTGCTCCTTGTGATCGCCGAGCACTTTCAGCGCCTTGTCGACGTCGCCCGACGGCACGGTGAAGGTCATGTCGGTGGTCGAACCGTCCTCGGAGATGTTCTGGACGATCATGTCGACATTGATATGATTCTCAGCCAGTGGCCCGAAAATCGCCGCTGAGACGCCGGGGCGGTCGGACAGCCGCCGGAGCGAAATCTGCGCTTCATCCTTGGCATAGGCGATGCCGGTTACGACTTCCTGTTCCACGATCTCTTCCTCATCACAAATCAGCGTTCCGGGCGGGTTCAAAAGGTCGCCCATGCCCGGCGCATCGGGGTCCTCGAAAGACGAACGCACGAAGGTGCGGACCTTGAAGACCATGGCGAGCTCGACCGAGCGCACCTGCAGCACCTTGGCGCCGAGCGAGGCCATCTCGAGCATTTCCTCGAAGGCGATCTTCTTCAGGCGGCGCGCCTTCGGCACGATGCGCGGGTCGGTCGTGTAGACCCCGTCGACGTCGGTGTAGATGTCGCAGCGGTCGGCCTTGACGGCAGCAGCGATCGCCACCGCCGATGTGTCAGAGCCGCCGCGGCCGAGCGTCGAGATGCGGTTGTCCGGGCCGAGGCCCTGGAAGCCGGCGACCACGGCCACCTGGCCCTCGCCCATGCGGCGGATGATCTCGTCGCCATTGATCTCGAGGATGCGGGCAGCGCCGTGGGCGTTGTCGGTCTTGATCGGAATCTGCCAGCCCTGCCAGGAGCGGGCGTTGATGCCCAGATGCTGCAGCGCGATCGCCACCAGTCCCGAGGTCACCTGCTCGCCCGAGGCAACGACGGCGTCGTATTCGCGCGCATCGTGCATCGGCGAGGCATCGCGGGTCCATCCGACCAGCTCGTTGGTCTTGCCGGACATCGCCGAGACGACGACGGCGACCTCGTGGCCGGCATCGACCTCACGTTTCACGTGCCGGGCAACGACGCGAATACGATCCATGTCCGCGACGGATGTCCCGCCGAATTTCATCACGATGCGTGCCATAAGCCTCTACCCAATTGGCGCGCTCGCGACCGAGACCCGCCATACGACAAGGCTCCGCCCGGGGCAGCAGCAAAAGCCTTGGGCTTTCACACTGCCATGCACCGGCAACGGAGCGTCTTTTTCCGGCGTCTCTTATCGGCTTTGCCGCAGCCGTGCAATGGCCTTGCGACACCTGCATGACAGGCCGCCGCGACTGACGGGACAGGCAAATGGAGGAGGAGGCGACTGAAGGCACCGCGGGATCGCCGACCGATTTCGGACCCCCGCCCCGGCCCCGTCGCAACTAAGTCTTAAAGCTTCTGCGCAAATATGCATCCAACTGCACAGGCAAGGCCGAAGTCCACCATGTCCAACATGCCCGACCCGCGACGCGCAGGCGGTTTTCCGCGCTTTGCTACGATGATTGCGAGAGCGGGCGCCTTCCTGGTCGGACGCCACGGGGCGGCCGAGATTGCCCGGCTGGAGCGTCAGCTGCGCGAGAGAAATGCACTGATCGACGCCCAGGCCGCAGCCCTCGACCACACCCGGCAGATCTTCAACCGCGCCTCGGAGGCGGCCCGCATCGGCGTCTGGGAATGCACCCTTCCTGAGGACAGGCTGATCTGGGCGGACGTGGTCTATGACCTCTTCGATCTGCCGCGCGACCGGATGCCGGATCGGCAGATGACGCTTGCTTGCTATACGCCGGCCTCGTTCTGGGAACTGGCCGAACGCCGCGACCAGGCCATCGCCAACCGCAGCGGTTTCTCGATGGATGCCGAGATCTTCACTCCGAAAGGCAACCATCGATGGATACGCATCACCGCCACGGTCGAATGCCAGGGTGACGTGCCGGTCCGGATCTTCGGCATCAAACAGGACATCACCGAAGCCAAGCTGATGCTCGACCGGACCCGCTATCTCGCCAACTTCGATGTCATGACCGGGCTTGCCAACCGCGCTCAGTTTCAGACACGCCTCGCAGAGATCTGTGCCGCCGAGCAGGGCGCAGGCATGTCGGCCGCGCTGCTGCTGATCGACCTCGACGGTTTCAAGCAGGTGAACGATACCTATGGCCACGCCATTGGCGATGACTGCCTGCGCGAGGCGGCCGGCCGGTTGCGCAGCGCCTGCGGCAATGCCGACCTGATCGCCCGCATCGGCGGCGATGAATTTGCCGTCTTGCTGCGCAAGGACGCCGGCCGCACCACGGAGCTGGCCGAAGACATTGTCAAGATCATCCGCCTGCCGATGGCAATCGACGGCCGCCACCTGAAGATCGGCGCCTCCGTCGGGGTTGCCTTTGCGGACAGCCTCACCCCGACCGAACTTTTCCAGCGGGCCGACACCGCGCTCTATGCCGCCAAGGCGGCCGGGCGCGACACCTTCCACGTCTTCGAGCCTGCCGACTGCGTGACGCTGGTCGCCCCCCGCAGCGCGGCTTGATCGACCGCTAGGCCAGGAAGCCGCCCTTGCGCAGCCAGGCCTCGTACCATTCGGGCCAGCCGGCGCTCGGCGTGCCCGCCCGGCCCATGCCGAAGCCGTGGCCGCCACTTGCCAGCCGGTGCATCTCGACCGGCACGCCGGCGCTCTTGCAGGCCGCTGCCATGATCAGCGTGTTGTGCGGGTCCGAAACCACATCGTCCTCGGCCTGCACCAGGAACATCGGCGGGCAATGGGACCGCACATGCGGCTGCACCGACCACTCGGCACTCTCCTCGTCGTTCGGATGCCTGCCGATCAACACGGTCCTGGTCGACGTCCGGTCATAGGGCGGCTCCAGCGTGATGACGGGATAGATCAGCGCCGCGGCGCTCGGACGGGCCGGCTGCTTGTCGACCTCGTCGACGGCGCGGTAGGAGCGGTAGGCGGAGCGCGCCGCCGCCAGGCCCATCAGATGGCCGCCGGCGGAAAAACCGAGCACGCCAATATGATCTGGACGGAAGCCGTATTCTGCGCTTCTGGCGCGGATCAAGCGCAGGGCCCGTTGCGCATCCTGCAGCGGCGCCCGCGGCCCCTCGCGCCAGCCCTCGTCCGGAAGCCGGTAGGAGAGCACGAAGGCGGTAATGCCGCGGTCGGCAAGCCACTGGGCCGCCGGCCGCGCCTCGGTTTCCATCTCGATCCGCTTGTACCCGCCGCCGCCGGCCACCAGCATGGCCGCCCCGCTCGGCTTGGCCGGACGGAACACCTCGATGGTCGGCATGACGATGTTGCTGACGGCGCCCTTGGCGCTGGTCTGGACCGGACCCTTCGGCCCGCCGCCGCCCGGCGCCTTGCTGGGCCAGAGGGGAATGACCGCATTGGCAGCGGCAGCTTGGCGAACCGCCGGCAGCAGCAGGGCCGCACCGGCAGCGATGAGCACTGTTCTACGATTGAGCATGATGGTTTTTCCCTTGGAACCGCGATGCGCAGAGGTGCGGCAGACTGGGGCAAAACTGAGGCAGAACCAGCCCAAAATGGCGGACTAGGGCCCAGTAGTCTTTCTTTGCTATAAATGCTGAGTATGTCATCATACCAGTTGACGCCGGAACCGGGATTTGGCAGGGTCGTCCACCATGGGGAGGAGCGCGTTGGGGAGGACACGTTGCCTGGTGCGCGTCCACCACAGGAGCGCGGGACACGACACCAACGACAGCAAGCCCCGTCGCTAGGACATCAACAGGGACTGTTTCCCGTTTGGGAAAATGCCCGCAGGACAGGCGTGAGACCTTGAAGGTGGCAGCCTATGTCCTGTTCAGGAGGACAATATGGACGCCACTGCCACGACATTGACCACCGAACAGCAGGTCGAGAAATCGACGATCCGCAAGATATCCTTGCGCATCGTGCCGTTCATTGCCCTGATGTTTTTCATCAATTTCCTTGACCGCACCGCCATTTCCTTCGCCGGCCCGAACGGCATGACCCAGGACCTGGGCATGACGGCAGCCCAATTCGGCTTTGCCGCCGGCATCTTCTTCTTCGGCTATATCGTGCTCGAAATTCCGAGCAACCTGGCGCTCCACCAGTATGGCGCGCGACGCTGGCTGTCGCGGATCATGGTCACCTGGGGCATCGTCGCCATGCTGTTCACCTGGGTCAGCAGCATCAACGGCCTCTATGCCCTGCGCTTCTTCCTCGGTGTCGCCGAAGCCGGCTTCTTTCCCGGCGCCATCCTCTACCTCAGCACCTGGGTGCCCGGACGCCACAGGGCGAAGATCCTCGGGCTGTTCTATTTGGCCCAGCCACTGACCACCGTCTTCGGCGCGCCGATCGCTTCCGCGCTTATCCAGGCCCATGGGCTCTTTGGCCTCGAGGGCTGGCGGGTGATGTTCCTCGGCGTCTCCATACCGGCCGTCATCGTCGGCATCATCACCTGGTTCTACCTGCCGGATACTCCCGTCGGCGCCAAGTGGCTGAGCCCGGCTGAAAAGTCCTGGCTGAACAACGCCCTGGCACGCGAAGAGGACGCCAAGGTCGCCGGCCGCCGTCACATGACGCTGGAAGCGCTGAAGGACGGCCGCGTCTGGCTGCTCTCGGCCATCTATTTCGGCCTCATCTACGGGCTCTATGCGCTGGCCTTCTTCCTGCCGACCATCATTGCCGGCTTCGAGGCGAAGTTCGGCACCAAGTTCGATGTCTTCGACAAGGGCCTGATCACCGCCATCCCTTACCTGCCGGCCGCTTTCGCGCTGTACTTCTGGAGCCGTGATGCCGCCAAGCGCGGCGTGCGGGTCTGGCATGTCGGAATACCGGCACTGATCGGCGCCGTCAGCATCCCACTGGCACTGCTGATGTCGTCGCCCGAAACGACGGTGCTGGTCGTCACCATCACCGCCTGCTCGATCTTCGCCGCCCTGCCAAACTTCTGGTCGCTGCCGACCCGCTTCCTCACCGGAGCCGGCGCGGCAGCGGGCATCGCGCTCATCAACACCGTCGGCAACATCGCCGGCTTCGCCGCCCCCTACATCACCGGCGCGGTCAAGGATGCGACCGGCCTCTACGAAATGCCGATGTTCATCGTTGGACTGTTCATGCTGGTCTCGGCCGTGCTGGCCTTCGGCATGGGCAGGGTCCTCAAGGATCGCAAAGTCGCCTGAATTCAAAAACACGCCGTCGCGGCCACCATCCGCGACGGCCTCCGCACCCTGCGCACAAGCCGCGGCGTTAACCCTTTCTTTACTATTCGTTTGCAAGTGCCGCTCCGACGGGCAAGAAGCAATCATGCCCCTCGTAGCTCAACGGTAGAGCAGCTGCCTCGTTTGCAGAAGACCCAGGTTCAATTCCTCGGCAGGGGCTCCTTTCTTGTCGGCCTTTTCATAAGTCCGAACCACCCAAGAGAAAGCGACCGCCTCTCCATGAGAGCAAATGGCGGCTGTCTTGCCCTCACCCCCTTACGTCACCTCGTCTGTAGACGCCTTTTCAGTGACCTTGCTGGACGGTATGCGCAGTTATCGTATAGCCGAATGGATCGACGAAGGCGAAATAGCGTCCGAACGGACCGTCTTTCGGCGGGAAAGATATCCGCACGTCGCGCTCGCACAGATGAGCGTGCAATGCGTCAGCATCGTCGCAGCCAAACCAGATCGCGATGCCGACCCCGAGTTTGTCCGTGTCGTCAAAAGCCTCGATCGGCATGCGGACAGCGAACGGAATGGGATGCGTTTCGAAGACGACCGCGCCGGGAGGGGCCTTTGCCGATGGCGTCAGCCCAACGACATCGCGATAGAAGATGAGTGCTGCGTCCAGGTCTTTCGTCTGGATGCCAATGAAATCCGGTCCAATGAGGCGAGGCATGTTCTATCTTTCCTTTTCATACGCGACCCATTAATATCAGGGTACTGATATTTTAATGTAAGGGCACTGATATGTCTAGCCTTGTGGATCCGCCGATTGATGACACTTACCGTTCGCTCGGATATGCGCTGAAGCGGGCGCAGCAGGCATTGCGGGGCCATCTCGACACCGAACTTCGAACCGTCGGATTGACCACCCCTCAATACTCGGTGCTGGCCGGACTCGAGGTCAGCGCAGGATTGTCGAATGCCGAACTGGCGCGGCGAGCCTTCGTGACGCCGCAGACGATGCAGGCGATTATCGTGACGCTTGAACGCGCCGGCTTGATCAAGCGGATGGCGCACCCGGTCAATGGCAGGGTCCTGACGACTGAACTGACGGCGGACGGTCAGTCCGCATTGCTGGCGGCCCATGAGATTGTCGCCCGTGCCGAAGGGCTGGCCCGAGAGGCCGTTGCACCCGATGACCCCAAGATCATCTATGCCGCCTTGCTGCGGATCGCAGAGGCCATGCCGTGAGCGAAGGCAAACGCGGCGATCCGACCTGATTTCTCTCGATACCCGGCTGTATGGACAGTGGCGGCCCTCCAACCTCCCTCATTCCTGTGCTCGTCACAGGAACCCAGGCACGGCGCGTCTGCGCCGTGAGAAGACTCCACGTCAAAGGAAGGGTTTCTCGCCCAAGGACTTGGGCGGCTGGATTCCTGTGACGAGCACAGGAATGAGGTGAGGCAGGGACTGTGCGCTCCGCCAAACGATGCGTCGCTTGCGGCACACCTGGGGATAAACCATCA
>NZ_JBCEBQ010000022.1:0-11778 GCF_049472505.1 Rhizobium sp. HT1-10
TTCTCGGCGATCACTGTGGCGCTGATGCCAGCAGTCTTCCAGCGCGCGATCTTGCGCCGCTCATCCATGTCAATCTGCGAGTAGGTGCGTTCCATGTCTCATTCCTTGCAAGCGATAAACCATTGTTATCTATTGCAAGTCGCACTTCATCCTTGAACCCACCATCAGTGGGTTACGAAAATGCGTAATGCGATTTATGGAACTTTTCCTCGCGCTCGATGTCTCATTTTGCTCTGTTGACTGGGCACAGCATCGCCACATTGCTATTTGATGACCATGCCCCTTTCCTACAAGTAAGGGAGGTCGAACCTCACATCAGTTGGCTACCCGCATGACTGCATGACCACCAAATCAAACGGCGGCCGTCTCGTGCTCAACAGGTTCTTCTTCACGCCGAATGCGGAACCAGGCGACGTAGAGGGCCGGTAGAAACAGTAGTGTCAAAACCGTTCCGACGACAATGCCGCCCATCATGGCGTAGGCCATCGGTCCCCAGAATATCTCGCGGGAAATGGGAATGAGGGCAAGCGTGGCCGCGGCGGCAGTGAGCAGGATGGGCCGCATGCGATGCTCGGTCGCTTCGATGACCGCCATCCAGGGCGGCCTACCCTCACTTCGAAGTTGTTCGATTTGCACGACAAGGATGACCGAGTTGCGGATCAGGATGCCGATCAGCGCCAATATGCCGAGGATCGCCACGAACCCCATGGGTGCGTTGCTGAGCAGCAGCGCCGACGCCACGCCGATGAGGGCTGTCGGCGCGACGGCAAACACAAGGAACAACCGGCTGAARCTCTGCARCTGGATCATCAGGATCGTTGCCATGGCAAACAGCATGAGCGGTGCGACAGCCGCGATGGGTCCCTGTGCCTTGCCGCTTTCCTCGACAGCACCRCCATTGACGATGSTGTAGCCCGGCGGCAGGGTCTTGCGGAATTCRTCGACCTTGCCCTGCAGTTCGCTAACGATCGTYGCCGGCTGYGTCGGWCCTGACACGGCGGCCTTGATGATGATCGTCGGTATSCGGTTGCGGCGCCAGATCTCCGGCTGTTCCAGCTCGTAGTGGAARTTGGCWACRGCYGARAGCGGCACSGARTTYCCGCTCGTYCCRGGCARYTGCAGGTTYTTCAGCGTCTCGATCGAGCCRCGGTCCGWATCCTGGGCCCGYCCGAYGACGTYGATCAGGTAGATRTCGTCCCGGATCTGCGTCRCGCTCGATCCCTCGACGATGCTGTTGAGTGCCGTGGCAATGTCGGAGGACGTCACGCCCAGCTGGCGGGCCTTGTCCTGGAGGACGTCGACCTTGACCACCCGCGACGGCTCGTTCCAGTCGAAGGTCATGTTCGTCAGAAGCGGATGCTGACCGACGATGCCCGCCAACTGCTGGGAGAGGTCCCGCAGCTTCTGGATGTTCGGACCGCTGATGCGATATTGTACAGGCTTGCCGACGGGAGGGCCGATGTCGAGAAGCTTCACGAACGCATCGGTGCCGGGAAAGGTCTTGCTMAGATAGGCCTGCAGGTCWGCCCGRACCTTGTCGCGCACGTCGACGCTTTTGGTGACGATGACCATTTGACCGAAGGAGACATCGGGCGTCTGGACATCGAAGGACAGGATGAAGCGGGGCGCGCCTTCGCCGACGTAGCTGGTCCAATGGGTGATGTCGTCGTTGTTGGCGAGCTTCTCCTGTTCAAATTTCGCCATCTGCCTGTTTGTCTCGGCGATCGAGCTGTTCTGGGGCAAATTCCAATCGACGATCAGTTCAGGACGGTCCGATGATGGGAAGAACTGCTGCTGGACAAGGCCCATGCCGACCACTGAAAGCCCGAAGGCGATAATAGTCACGCCGATGGTGATCCAGCGGAACCGCATGGCACCGCGCAGCATCCAGGAAAAGCTCCGCGCAACGCGGCCCTTGCGCTCGTGGTGGGATTTCAAGGTCTTCGGCAGCAAAGTCACGCCAAGCAGCGGCGTGAAGACGACGGCGACAACCCAGGAGACAAGCAGCGAAACCGCGATGACCACGAACAGGGTGAAGGTGAATTCGCCGGCCGCGCTGTTGTTGAGACCAATCGGAATGAAGCCCGAAACCGTGACCAGCGTCCCTGTCAGCATCGGGAAAGCCGTTGACGTGTAGACGTAGGTGGCGGCCTTCTTGAGATCGTCACCCGCCTCGAGGCGCGCGACCATCATTTCGACGGCAATCATGGCGTCGTCGACCAGCAGGCCGAGAGCGATGATCAGGGCGCCGAGCGAAATGCGCTGCAGCGAGATGCCGCTATAGGACATCACCAGGAAGGTGATTGCCAGAACCAGCGGTATCGAGATGGCCACGACCAGTCCCGCACGCGCCCCAAGGCTGATGAAGCTGATGGCAAGGACGATCAGAATGGCTTCGAACAGCGCCCGCGTGAAGCCTGATACGGCTTCGTCGACGACGGCGGGCTGATCCGAGACACGGGCGATGTCCACGCCGATCGGCAGATCGGCGGTGATGGCTTCCATCTTCTGATCGAGGCCCTTGCCGAACTCCAGCAGGTTGGCGCCRCTGCGCATTCCGATCGAAAGTCCGATCGCCGGCTTGCCATTGTAACGGAACAGGCTTGACGGTGGGTCGACATAGCCGCGCCGGATCGTGGCGACGTCCGAAAGTGGGAAAAAGCGGTTGTTGACGCGCAGATTRATCGCCTTGAGGCTCTCTTCGGAGCTGAACTGCCCACCGACGCGCAACGCGATCCGCTCCGGACCGGCATCGACGAAGCCCGATTGCGTGACCGCRTTCTGGGCGGTCAGCGTATCGATCACGGACTGGCGATCGATGCCGAGCGCCGCGATCTTSCGGGTCGAGAATTCGAGATAGACAGCCTCRTCCTGGGCTCCGACCAGATCGACCTTGCCGACATTGGGAACCGTCAGAATCTTCGACCTGGCGTTTTCAACGAGGTCGCGGAGCTGCCGTTGGGTCAGTCCATCGCCCATGAAGGCATAGATATTGCCATAGACGTCGCCGAATGTGTCATTGAAGAACGGCCCGTTGACGCCCGAGGGGAAGTCYCCCTTGATGTCGCCGATCATATTGCGMACCCGCACCCAGGTCGCTTCGACATCCTTGGCCTTGGTGGTCGCAAGAAGATCGATGAAGACGGTGCTCTTTCCAGCCGTGGTCTCGCTGCGGGTGAAATCGAGCGCGCCCAGTTCCTCGAGCTTTTTCTCGATCCGATCGGTGACCTGGCGGCTCATCTCGTCGGCAGACGCGCCGGGCCACTGCGCCTGGATGATCATCGTCTTGATCGTGAAATTCGGATCCTCCTCGCGGCCGAGGCCGATATAGGAGAAGGCGCCGGCAAGGATGAAGACGATCATGAAATACCAGACGAGCGAACGGTGCTCGAGCGCCCAGTCTGAAAGGTTGAATTTTTTCACGGGTKTTCACCTTGGTCGATACGGACAGCCTGGCCGTCGCTCAATTTATGAACTCCGGCGACGACCACGCGCTCGCCGGGATTGATGCCGCCTGTCACGTTGACGATGCCTCCGTCCACCACAGGCCCGTCGATTGTGACCGGGTGCAGSGASACCTTYGCTGCCGCGGTGTCGACCAGCCAGACGTTCGCCTTGCCGTCTTTCAGGAGGATTGCGGAGGACGGCAGCACGATCATCGGCTTTGACGCCGCGCTGGCCGAAGCGGTGATCACCGAACCGATGCGGAAGGCCTCCGGCGGGTCGATCAGGGTGATCTTGGTGCGGCTGGTCCGGGTCAGCGATTCTGCCTCGGGAGCGATTTCGCGCACGACACCCTTGCTCGTCACCGTCGGGTCGAGCTGGAGGGCAACCTGGAACGGCGCTCCGATGCTCAATTTGCCGAACCCGGCTTCTGGAACGTCGATGACCGCATCGCGCTGGTCCGGACGCGCGATGGTGGCRACGCTCGATCCGGCGGATACGACCTGGCCGACCTCCGCCGAGGTGGCGGTTACGACCCCATCGAATTCGGCGAGCAGCTTGGCGTAACCCAGCTGCTCCTGCGYCTTGTCGAGATTGGCCTGCGCCTTGCCTACGTCGGCAATAGCGCTCTTATGCGCCTGTACCGCTTGCTCSAGYGAYGCTTCRCTTCCCGACTTSGTSGCYGCGAGCGACTGYTGMCGYGCTTCGCTSGASGCCGCATTGACGAGCTCGGCCTGGCTGTTGGCAAGATCGGACTGGGCGCTTCTSACMGCSAGTTCGAGCGACAGGGGATCGATGGCTGCAACSACGTCGCCCTTCTTGACGGTATCGCCGACACTGACGTTGCGGGCGACGATCCGGCCGAGCACCCGAAAGGCCAGCTGCGTCTGGATCTTTGCCTCGACGGTYCCKGGCAGCGAMAGCGTCGATGTTTCRGACRKYTTGGCRATGRTCGASAGCACCGGRCGRATRGGTTCSGGAYGSGCYTCCTCYTTCTGACARGAGGYKAGCAGGRCAAGSSCGAKRGCCGCGAGAACAMKATGGCGAACGGTCATTCGGCGGCACCCTTTCCATAGGAAACAACTTGACCCGGACGCAGGAACTTCSYGCCATCSGCRACGATGATRTCGCCGRCGGCGACRCCTTTGCTGACGGCRAATTTGCCGGTRCCRTAGGTYGCGAYRTCKATSGSRCGGATGKWCACCTGYGMAGAWGCGGGATCGACGACCCAGACMGCCGGRTGWCCMGCCTTYGAGGCCATGGCCGACCASGGMAGTTCGATSGYYTGCTGCGCCTGCGACCGGAATGTACCGCTGACCGCCGAACCGAGCGGCATATTCACGGTCTCGCCGAGTCCGACCTTGACCTTGATCGTTCCCATCGCGGAATCGATCGTTGGCGATAYCTCGCGCACGGGCGCKTCGACATGGCGRCTCGGGTCGGAAAGCAAGGTTATCGTCACTGCATCGACCGGCTTGTTCTTGAGGAACAGCGATTCATAGACGTTGAAGACYGCATCGCGGGCACCGTCATGGGCGAGCGTAAACATCGTAGACGCAGCTTGGGCGACCTGGCCGACCTCGGCGTTGCGGGCGGTGATCACGCCATCGGCGTCGGCCCTTAGCTCCGTATAGGAGAGCGCGTCCTGCGCCGTTTCGAGCGAAGCTTCCGCCGATTTGGTGGTGCCCTGGGCCGTCAGCAGCGTTTCCTGCGCCTGGTCGAGCGAAGCCTTGGTCGTCACCTGCGTCTTGAACAGGCTTTGCTGGCGCTCGAATGCCAGCCGCGCCTGTGTCTCGGAGGCCTCCGCAGATTCCAGCGTCGCCTTGGCGACTGCGAGATCTGCCTTTTGCTCGGCGGGATCTATCCGCGCCAGCACCTGCCCTGCCTTGACGGCTGTGCCGACATCGACAAGGCGCTCGATAATCTGTCCGCTGACCCTGAACGACAGGTCACTCTGGACGCGAGCGGCGATCTCACCGGTAATTGTATTGCTCTCGGCCACGGCTGCGGTTGCGGCGACGACCGTCTCCACAACCCTTGGCGCTGCCGCGCTGCTCTGTTGTTTCTCACAAGAGCAAAGCACAACGGTAGCAGAAGCCAGCAGTGCGACGCTGAATACGCTGTTCATGAATTGGCGCCTTGGTTCAGTGGGGGTTTAAGATACTTGACTAACGCCATAGGCCAAGGTGACCCCACACCAGATCGGATCGGAGAGGTGAGCAGTGATCATCAAATGATGGCGTTCGGTGGTTATGAGATGAACATCGCCCTTGCAATGTTCGCTCACTAGTCTGTCATGTTTTTGCAGACCCGGCGGGCACCGATAGCAGTGTTCCGGCGATCTCCAGGGCCTCCTCACGAGACGAGGCGATCCTCAGCGGATAGCCCCAGAATTTGGCAAACGCCACACCGAAAGGTTTGAACGCCAAACGCTTGATAGCGCTTGGCTCAATCACAATCATCGCCAGCACCAGCGTCCGAAGTTCGGCCTTGTGTTTTTTCATCCAAAGGGAGGTGCGTTTCTTTTCTTCCTGGCTGTGCTCATGGCCTTCGGTCGGAGCGGAATCGGTCAAAAGCACGAATGGTGCGCCGCGGCTCAGGTTGGCCTCGAACGCTTCGAAATCCTTATCGTGATTGTGATCGGGACCTTCGTCATAACTCATCCAGACGAGCGGGAAGTTCGCGCTGTTCAAAGGCATGTATTGTCTCCTTGCCGGGATATATGCTTCAATTCGAACGGATGTGGCGCCACGACATGGCCAGCGCGACCGCGCCGGGAAGCGTGACTGCGAGCAGCTCCAAAGCAACGAGATGGCTGCCGTCGCGTAAGCCATCCGTTACGCCGCCGAGCGTGCTCATGGTGAAGAGGAGGCCACCAAGAACAAGCATCGTCCAGTCGGTTGCGCGCCTTTCAGCAAGCGCCAGCAAAGGCGGGACGACCCAGGCGCCGTAAAAAATTGAGACACTCCATAAGGCGGCGGGGCCGAAAGTGATGACCTGCATCGTCCCCCCGCTTCTGACGTAGTCGTTCAGATAAGAGAAACATTGGATCGTGACGAAGATCGCGGCGCCGATCGCGGGGACAAGCCACGCAAGTGCGAGCCTAATTGCTTTTTTCTCGATCACGTAAGTCCTCCCATCCAAATTCACTCGATCGGAGCAGTTGACACTGCAGACCGCCCGTCCGCAGCATTAAATCAATCAGCGAATGGCGTCATTGCGCAATAACGCCTTTATATTATCTGATCCGGCCAAAATAGGAACGCCGAGCCTCCAATGTACCTGTACCTTCTTGCTCCGTATCGATCGGCTATCCCACGTTGACGCGTCGGCGTCGCGATCGGAACTTCCGTGCCAAATCCGCAAGGCATTTTGGTCCCGGAGACTAGCGAGATAAATCTTTTTTGAACCGGCTTGCGAAGCCGTGGTTGCGACGGGATCTGATCCGGCAATTTGGTGGTCGCGCCACTCTCAAGACGAGCGTTCCTCGGCCAGACTGTAAGTTTGATCCATCAGGTATCGGGCTGGCGGCTTACCTAACGTTTTTCGAAACATTGTCACGAAACTGCTTGCGCTCTCATATCCCAGATCTAACGCGACATTTTGAACGGTTTCACGGTCACCAAGTCGTTGAAGTGCTAGAACGACATGCATCTGACGTCGCCAGCGGCCAAAGCTCATCCCGGTTTCAACGTGAAGCGATCGGCTCAAGGTACGTTCACTCAATCCGATCCTGGCCGCCCATTGGGCCAAAGTCGCCTTGTCTCTCGGATATTTGAGAAGCAAGTCCGCAAGTTGGCGAAGGGGAATCGATTTCGGCATGGGAAACGAAAGCTTCACTTCTTGCGCCGCTTCAAGTTCATCCAACAGGACGGCCATGATGCGAAAATCCGCGTCGAAAAATGGCGCATCGACAGGCGATTGCGCGCACCGAAGAACCAGTTCCCGAAAGAGGGGCGAGACGGAAAGAGTTGCACATGACTTTGGCTGTTTGCTAATCAATTCTGGTTCGATGAAGACAGCGTAACACTCGATATTACCCGACATGCGCCCTGAATGAGCTTTCCCTGCGGGCATCCATAGCGCACAATGAGGAGGGACGATCCAAACACCATCATCTGCTTCACAGGTCATCATTCCTCTAAGGTTCAGCAAAAGCGAGGACTTTCTATGGGCGTGTTGACCTTTCTCCCAGTAGGCAATGGCTTTCTTTGCACCCACGGCCATGAGAGGTTTTTCTACCATATCAGGATCAAATCCTGTCTCGAATTCTTCCAAGATAGGCATTGAAAAACCTCTCCATCATGCTCAACCAGTATTGGCGTAAACCCACATGCCATCAAAGCGCTGCAAAGCGTAGCCGGTATTAGAAGGACTTTGAAATCCCGACCCCCAGGACGCGACCTTGGCTGACGGAAACAAGTTGGCTTCCGAAGGACCCGGCGGCGCCGAACGTTTCATAACGTTCGTCAAATAGGTTGCGTCCGAAACCGTAAATTTCAAAATCTCCGCCACCGTTTTTCCAGCCAATCCGAGTATTGACGATGTGATATGCGTCAAGGTCGAATGTGGACTGCACGTCAGCGGGGCGAGAGCTTTTGTACTGATAATCGATGGCGGCGTTGAAGGAGCCCGGCAAGCCCACCATCTCAGCATCCGTTTCGTAAGCTAAGCCTGCCGAAACGCTCCATTCCGGAATATTGGGAACCCGGTTTCCTTCAAACATCGAACTTGCTCCGTCCGAGCCTAGCCGAGTGTGTGTGTAGCCCAGGCCTGTGTTAAAGCTTAATTCATCTGTAATTGCAGTGCGCGCCTGCAATTCGAACCCCGACGTCTCATAACCCTGGAAAGTAGTGGCGAATCCTCCAATCCCGGGATCGAAATAACTCAGGACTCCGTTCTTCACGTCGTTATAAAAGATACTCCCGTCCAATTCGACACGGTCATCGAAGAGTGCGACCTTGGTGCCAAGTTCATAGGTCCAGTTTTCGGCGGCCGGGTAAGCGTCAGCCACAATGCCGTCATTAGGATACGAAAACAGCGGGTATATTTTTGTTCCATGTCCACGCGCGATGGAGACATAGCTCTGTGCGGTCTCGCTCCACTTGTAAGCCAGCGCAGCGCGTCCCGTAAGATAGGTTCCATCAGCATCGCTGTTGCCCGTGAGGCTTGGAACTCGGAGATCATTGGTCTTTTTCACTTTGCTATCATCATGATTTAGACGCCCGCCAAATGACACTTCCCAATTCTCGCCAAGCGGTACGGAGGCGTCACCGAACAGGCCAACATTCAAAGTACGAAGATTGGTATTCATGGTCACGCGACCGGAATATGGGAATGGTGCGCACTGCGGAGCCGTGCAACTATGGTCGAGATCCGAGTAGTTGGCACTCGCTCCCACGACCCACCTAATATTATCCCCTTCAAGAGAGTTCAGTCGGACTTCCTGACTGAAGGCTTTTTCCTCATCAACACCGTGCCAAACATTGCTGCCCACCAACGGGAAAAACGACGGAATGAGGATATCGTTTGCTTCAGTCCGGGACTTTATCTTGTTATTCTGGAAGCCCGTAACGGAAGTGAGGGAAAAGTTCTCGAACTCGTGTTTGATATTCAATCCGACATCGGCATGGGTGGTAACATAATCAGGTTCTGTCACGACACCGCTGATCGGGAACCCCGGCGCTTCGCGCAAGAGCGAGAATGGGGCATTTGAATTGTCGTGGAGATAGTTTCCTGTTAGCGTCACGGTCGTGTCATCGAGGCCACTGGACTGTAGGCCTCCGCGGAAGGCGCCGACTTTTCTTGCTCCGAGATCGTTGGTGAACAGGCTATCGATATCCCCATTATAATGATTGAAACGAATTGCCATTCGGCCGTTCAAAGCGTCGGGAATAACCACGCCGCCGAGCGTGGCTTCGCCCATGGCATACCCATGTTCGCCATATTCCGTCGTAATTTTGGCCTCGTGTTCTCCATCCGGCTGTTTGGTGGTCACGTTGATTGCACCGCCAAGTGCATTCGTGCCCCAAAGCGTTCCCTGCGGTCCGCGAAGAACTTCGACATGATCTATGTCGAAGAGCATATTCTGAGAGCTCATCATGCTCTGGGGTATGCCATCGACCGCAAATCCGATTGTGCCATCGGAAAAGTTGTTCGGCACACCAAGGGAACTGATGCCGCGGATAGAAAAGAACTGTCGCCCTACGGTTGAATTTTGCCACACGACGTTTGGAGCAGCTGCTGCGATTGATCCGCTCGAATCAAGTGCATTGTTCTCAATATCTTGCGGCCGTACGACGGTTATGCTCTGCGGCACGTCCTTTAATTGCTCTTCCGTTTTACGTCCCGTTACGACTATCGGCTTAAGGACCGTCGCATCCTGAGCGTTCGCAGGGACGACCCACGTGGCTAAAATCGCAAGCAACGGCACGCAAGCAAGGTATTTAATCTCATTATAGCTATAAAGTCTATTTTGTCCGACTTGATAATTTAGGTTGCTGCACACAATCTGTCGCCCCGATTAACTTGACAATAGCAGTCTTGTAATCGGCTTCTTGGTCACCCGCATGTCGATACACGGCCAAAATATTTTTCATTTCCGCCAAACCGTTCCGCTGACCAAGGCCGCTGACATTCATTTGATTGCGAGTTGCCGCCCTACGACAGTAACTCCTCCAAACTGTTTGAGATCGCTGAAAACGTTCTCGACGAGATCGCGCCAGCGTTACGTGGCGTATACACGTCGAAGTCCTTTCGTGCCGCTTTCGGCGGTCACGGGCGGGGTTTGCGTATGGCGGAGCAAGTTGGGCAGATTGTTGCCCAAGCCCCTCTCCGCCAACAGCACCTCCATGATAGTGTGCCCCCTTAAACGGATCACTTCGAGCATTCCCCCGGATTGTACTAGATGAGAACGACCGGTGCTCGTGTGCCAGCGTGGGCACAGCGGCAATCTGTTTCCTGGTGGCAGCCAGAAACGCGTGATCGCTCCTTTTGCTTAGAGAGCTGGCTCGGGAAATCTGAACAGCTAGGATAAGTGGAATTTCTGCCTGACTTCGGCTTAGATGCCGGGAACAGGAGATACCATGACGAGACGACCGCGCCGGAACCACAGCCCGGCTTTCAAGGCAAAGGTGGCGCTCGCCGCCATCCGAGGTGAGCAAACATTGGTGGAGTTGTCCCAGCAGTTCGATGTGCACGCCAACCAGATCAAACAGTGGAAAGACCAGCTCCTTGAGGGGGCGACAGGCGTTTTCGGTGATGAAGCGAAGGCGGAACCGGCGGGTCCAACCGTCGATGTCAAAACACTGCACGCCCCGCGACAAACTGCGTTTGCGCTGAGATCGGCGAGCTGACACTGGAGAACGATTTTTTATCCGGTGCGCTCGGCAAGGCGGATTGCTGGGCGGAAAGAAATGATCGACCGCTCACACAAACTGTCGGTCGCACGCCAGGCGAAGCTTCTCGGCTTCAGCCGTGGCAGTGTCTATTACATGCCGCGTGCGGTGCCTGACGGCGATCTTGCACTGATGCGGCGGATCGACGAACTGCATCTCGACTACCCGTTTGCCGGAAGTCGAATGTTGCAAGGGCTCTTGAGGGGAGAAGGGCTGGAAACTGGGCGGCTGCACATCGCCACGCTGATGAAGAAGATGGGCATCGAGGCGATTTATCGCCGCCCAAACACCTCAAAACCAGCGCCTGGGCACAAAATCTATCCCTATCTTCTGCGCAAGTTGGCGGTCACCCGGCCCAACCAAGTCTGGGCAATGGACATAACCTAGGTTCCGATGGCTCGCGGTTTTGTCTATCTCTGCGCCGTCGTGGACTGGTTCAGCCGGAGGGTTCTGTCGTGGCGGCTGTCGATCACGATGGAAGCGGCCTTCTGCATCGAAGCGGTTGAGGAGGCGCTTGCCCGATATGGCAAACCCGACATCTTCAACACCGACCAGGGATCGCAGTTTACCTCTGTCGACTTCACCGCCGTGTTGAAGAAGGCGGAGATCGCCATCTCGATGGACGGCAAGGGTGCGTGGCGGGACAACGTGTTCGTCGAACGGCTCTGGCGTTCGATCAAATACGAGGAAGTCTACCTGCACGCCTACAACACCGTGTCCGAGGCCCGCGTCGGCATCGGCCGATATCTTATACGCATCCTCACTGACTAGAACCCATTTGCCCATTCTCTGCGCCCAATTGACATTATGCGCCACGGCTGGCTTTCGAGCTTTCGCCAAGCATCGCAGCAGTGAGCGACAATGTCGTCGTATGATTTAAAGATACGGTTCGACAGCCAGTTCTCGCGCATGAAGAGCCAGAGGTTCTCAACCGGGT
>NZ_JBCEBQ010000023.1:0-12470 GCF_049472505.1 Rhizobium sp. HT1-10
GAGATCAATGCGTTCCTCGATCAGGTCCACCGACCGGTCGGTTGCCATCAGCTGGAGCCGCACTTTCGGAAAGCGTAACAGGAAGGATGACATCAGTGCCGAAATGGGCGCAACCATCCCGGTTGGGCAACTGAAACGGATGCGGCCATGCGGTTCCGCCTGCGCCTGCGCGACCAGCGCTTCCGCCTGTTCGGCTTCCGCAAGTATTGCTCTGCATCGCTGGTAAAATGCCTGGCCAGTGTCAGTCACCCGGAAGCGGCGGCTTGACCGCTCGATCAATCGCAAGCCCAGCCGGTCCTCAAGGCCGGCAATCCTTCGACTAAGTTTAGACTTCGGCTCACGCAGGGCCCGTCCTGCGGCGGCAAAGCCGCCATGAGCGACGACTTCGGCGAAATAGGCGTAATCGTTCAGATCAATCCGCATCCAGCGTTCCTCCTATGGAACGGTACGTGTCAAACTCGGCGACTACAAGCCTCATCGTTCATCTTCCACATTCGAAAGTAACGGCGCTACGCCGGTTTTGAAGGAGAAAGACGATGACGAACAGGTTCAACAACAAGGTCGTGGTGGTGACGGGTGGATCCAGCGGTATCGGCCTCGCCGCGGCGAAAGCCTTTGCAGCAGAGGGTGCTTCGGTGTTTATCACCGGCCGCCGGCAGGAGGCATTGGATGCCGCCGTGAAGCAGATCGGCGGCCGCGTGACGGCAGTGCGGGGCGATATGGCTGATCTCGCCGACATCGACAGGCTTTACGACGCCGTCCAACAGAAGCACGCACAGATCGATGTGCTGTTCGCCAATGCCGGTGGCGGCGAAATGGTCGCGCTCGGTGCGATCACCGAGGAGCATTATCAGCGCACGTTCGACACCAACGTGAAGGGCGTCCTGTTCACGGTTCAGAAGGCGCTACCGCTTTTGAAGGACGGTGCCTCCGTCATCCTGACGAGTTCTACCACCAGCATTTCTGGCACACCGGCCTTTAGCGTCTATTCGGCGACCAAGGCCGCGGTGCGTAACTTCGCCCGCAACTGGATGCTCGACCTGAAGGAACGCCACATCCGCGTCAACGCGATCAGCCCTGGCGTCACGGACACCGCCGGCCTGGACGAATTGTTCGGTGGTGGCACGCAGGCCCAGGGCACAAGGGACTATCTCGCCAGCCTGATTCCTGCCGGTCGGGTCGGCCAGCCGGAAGAGATCGCCAAGTCCGTGCTGTTCCTTGCCTCCGATGACGCGAGCTTCGTCAACGGTATCGAACTCTTCGTCGATGGCGGCCAGGCTCAAATCTGAAGTCCCACATGTCGCCTGGAACCTTGGCGCAATGTCGTGGCCGAGGTCGGCGTCTTCTCAAGGAAAGATGTCATGATACAGTCTAATGAATCCGCGGAGCGTATCCGCGAGTTGCTTGACCGGAACCTCCAGGAGGTCTTCGGCGAAGGCGACAACGACCGCCGGCGTGCCGCGATCGGCGAACTCTGGGCAGGGGACGGCGTCCTCTACGTTCCTCCCGGTGCAATCATCGGCCACGATGCGATCGACAAGTTCGCTGGCGACCTAAGAGCCACGCATCCGCACTATGTCTACACACCACATGGCAAGCCGCAGGTGCTCCATAACGCCGGACGGATGGCTTGGGGTTCGGGGCCGCGCGGCGAAGCGCCTGAATATACCGGCTGGGACGTGATCACCGTCCGCGATGGCAAGATTACAGCGCTGTACGTCTTTCTCGACGAGACCTCGGATGAGTTTCGCCGGGCCAGCGGCAAAACTGCGAGCTGAGTTGCTCTCCTGAGCCAGCAGGCCTGCCGGGCGAAGACGGCTTGAGCGACCGCGATACTGGGACTGACGGGGTCGGCCCAACCGGCCTCTCATCGACGCCCGGCCTTCCGCATGCAGAAGAAAACGCACCCTAAGGTGGCGCGAGCAAAATCCCTTGCTAGCGTCTTCCGCCTTGAAGGGATTGTAACCGACGACCCGCTATTTCGTCCGTTTGTGACACTATCAAGCTTCCCAGCACATAACTTAACATCGAACATCGCTAAGCTTCAACCGTTCCCACGGTGTCTAATGCAAGGATGCATAGTAGCGCGCAGCTTCGGCGATCTCCTCTGGCGTCATCCCACGGGCAATATTGCGCATCTGCTGGCTGTTATCATTGCGTCTGCTGCCTGAAGCGAGGGCTTCCAGTTGTGCCGCGATATAGGCGGCTGGTTGACCGCCGATCCAAGGCGTGCCCATCTTGTTTTCGATGTCCCCATGGCACGAGCCGCACGGTGCGATGCCGCGCATTGGCGCACCGCTGACGACAATCCGCGGGGCGGGTGCACCATCTGCAGGCTGTTGCTCCGGCAGACGTGGAAGATAGGCATAGTAAGCGGCGAGATCATGCATGTCCTGCTCGCCCATGCCGGCAGTAAAAGGGCTCATCGTGGCGTTCACCCTCGCTCCGGTCTTGAAGTCCTGCAGTTGCTTGTAGATAGCGACGGCATATTGGCCAGCCAAGTTTGGCGAGTCTGCCCGGCTTATACCGGTCGGTCCGTGGCAGATCGCGCATTTCTGTGCGAGCGTCGCGCCGCGACCGATGGATGACGCCGGCGGTTGGCTGAGCGCGGCGATATCGAATTTGGCGGTCGAAACAGTGAAGGATGGCGATACTATCGCCGTTGCCGAACGTCGAACCGGAAATCCAGCGGCGTTGCATATCTGGTCCCACAGGGTGCCGAGGCGGCTATCCGGCTCCGCATAAGGCAGCAGCACAAAGCCCATCATCACGGATGCTAGGAATATGGCAACCGTGGCGCCAACGCTTGTGGTGAACCAGCGGTTCGCAAAACTGAAAAGCCGATCCTCGCTCATTTCTGCACCCCGACATAGACGGCCGGCACCGAGGTGTCCTGCCGGAAAGCAAGCTGCAGGATCGGGAAGCCGTAGTTGGTGATGGTCAGGCCGATCATCAGTAGAACCCAAAGCGAATGGGTATTCAGCGCCACGGGCACGCGCACCGGCGGATGGACGGCGACGCTGAAGTGATACTCGCCGACATCGCCAAGAGGGGCACGATGTCCGCGGACGAGCACGACGAAGAACAGCACCGCCGAAATCACCAGAATGAATCCGCCAAAGGCTGAAAGGATCACTGGTATCGCTTGATCCGCGATGGCAGGATCGGTGTAGTCGTAGAAGGCCATTCGCCGCGGCATGCCAAGAATGCCGACATAATGCCAGGGAAACGTCGTGATGATCATGCCGATGAACCAGAGCCACAGCTGCGTCCGCATCAACGACAGAGTGACGATCGGCCGCCCGGTCAAGTGAGGCCAGAGGTCATAGGCGATGACGAAGTACATGATGACGATCGCGCCGCCGAAGATCAGATGGAAATGCCCGGTGATCCATTGCGTATTGTGGATGGAAGAGTCCAGCTGATAGCTCATGTTGATCAGGCCGCCCGCCCCGCCGAAACCGAGCATGATGAAGGAGAACGCGATGGCCAGCATCGTCGGGTTCTTCCAAGGGAGAGCCACTAGCCACCCGAACGCCCCACGTCCACCGCGCAGACGTCCGGCGATTTCGACCGAAGCGCAAATGGTGAACACCGTCAGCAGCGTGGGCAATGCGACGATTGCAGTGAAGGCCGAATGGACGAACTTGAAGCCCGCCCCGACTTGAGGGTCGGCGAAAGTGTGGTGGATGCCGATCGGCATGGCGACGACGAGAAACAGCACGAAGGATATCCGCGCCATGGAGTCGCTGTACAACCTGCCGCCGATCGCTCTGGGCACGATGGTGTAATAGGCGATGTAGGTCGGCACGAGCCAGAAATAGACGATGGCGTGAAGTGTCCAGGAGAAGAATACGCGCGCAAGCCCCGCGTCGATCGTCGACTTCAGGCCAAGGGCTACCGGAATGATCTGCAGCAGCAATTCCAATGCCGCGCCGACAGCCGTCCAGCCCCAGAGGTAGGACCCCGCGACGTTTGCATACATGGCGAGCGGCACCGGAGCGCCGGGGTTGGCGCGCTTCCAGACCATGAGGTTGATCGACATCAGCGCGACCCAAATCCATGATCCGACGACGACGAGGACAACGCCGATGTAATAGAACGCACTGCCGATCATCGGCGGGTAGAAGGTGTAGAGAACCGATGCCCAGCCCAGCGAGACGGGAATCATCGCCACGACGGCACCGATGACGATCAGCCAAAACCCTGCCCAGGCCCAACGTCTGCCGACCAGGTTCTGCTTCAACGCACTTTCGGTGATCGCATAGCCGAAGCCCATCGCGACCAGCGTTGGGAAAACGTAGCCCATAACGGTGCCGTGGGCGGTCACCGAGCGATAATACCATTCCGGATTGCCGATCCAGGCCGCAAGCGGACTGCGGATGAACATCTGCCAGGCGCCGAGCAGCAGTGCCAGACCGAACACTGAAAATGCCAGCCAGAAATGCGCGAGAATGAGCTTTCTGCTATTTAACACAGCTCATCCTCCGCCGACTGGCCGCCATCGCCATGAACTGTTGCTTGTCGATCACCTTCACCTTGGCCCACATGCCTTCGTGTCCAACGCTGCAGAACTCCTGACACGGCATCAGATGGTCGCCCGCCCGATCGAACCGCGTGGACAGCTGCGAGACATAGCCCGGTACCAGCATGGCGTTGACGTTTGTCTGCTCGATGAGCAGTCCGTGGACAACATCGGCGCTTGTCCCGCGGATGGTGACCTTGGTGTCGGTGGGGACCAGAATGCAGGACGGCGTGAAGGAATATTGCTGGCCGACGACGCGCACCGTCACCGATCCGTCAGGTTCAACGGCGCTTCCAAGGTTGGTCTCGACAAACTCGCCGGACATATGCAGCGTCACGGGATCGATGGTCTCGACCTGCGCCTGAGGCATCGTCGCCTGATGGACGCCCGCATAGGCCGCCATTCCCGTCAGGAAGACGACGATGAGGATGGAAATCACCGCCCATCTTCGCTCAATTCTTTCCGCGACCTTGGCGCTAGCCGAATGGGTCTCGGTGCTCATTGGATGGCACCTCTCGGCAGGAAGACGAGGAAATAGAACAACAGCCACATCGCCACCACGACCGCCGTGGCGATGCCGGCGACGACGATCGCGCCGTGCGGGCCGCTCGCGACGATATCGTCGACTCTCTCCTCTGTTGCTTCCGGTCCGCTTTCTGGGGTGTTGATCATCGATGCCTCATTGCAAGGGAACAGAGCGCAGCTGGTTGGCTTCGGCGGCGCTGATCGGTGTCCCGGTGTTCCCCCAAGCCGTGCGGATGTAGCTGACGACAGCGGCAACCTCGTCGTCGGAAAGCGTGACGGAGAATGGTGGCATTCCATGGGGCATCGGGTTGCCGAATGTGCCGGGTGGATAGCCGCCGTTCAGCACCATGCGGATGGCATTGACGGCCGAGCCCATCTGGATCGACTGATTGCCTGCGAGGAGCGGATAGTCCGGCGGGCGACCCTCGCCGTTTGCGCCATGGCAGCTCGAACAGTGGTTGTCATAGACCGACTTGCCAAGGCTGATCAGCAGACTGCTTTCCGCATGTGGTATCTGCGAGACCGGCAGATCGGGGCTGTCCTGCGCGATGCACTTCAGATAGACTGCCATCGCCTGCGTGTCCTCGTCCGTCAAATACTGAAGGCTGTTGTAGACGACGTCGGCCATCGGCCCGTAGACCGCGCCGCGGTTGGAAATGCCCTTCTGCAGCAGGTCGGTGATGTCTTTGATGCTCCAGTCACCGAGGCCTGCCTCCTTGTTTGAGGTGAGCGACGGCGCGTACCAATATTGCATCGGGATCAGGCCGCCCTGAAACGCCTGGGACTGCGAATTGCCGCCAAGCGCGTTGATCGGCGTATGGCACATTCCGCAATGCCCCAACCCTTCGACGAGGTAGGCGCCGCGGTTCCACTCGTCCGACTTCGAGCTGTCTGTCTTGAAGGTTCCCTCCTTGAAAAACAACGTTCGCCATCCAAGGATTAGAGAGCGGTTGTTATAGGGGAACTGCAGATCGTGCGGCGTATCCCTGCGCGCCACGGGTTCGATGGTGCGGAGATAGGCGTAGATCGCGTCGCTGTCCTCGCGGGTCACTTTCGTGTAGGAGCCAAATGGCATGGCTGGATACAGGAGGCCGCCATCCGGAAAACGGCCCTCGTGCATGGTACGATAAAAATCGTCGGCGCTCCACTTGCCGATCCCCGTGCCGGCATCGGGCGTGATGTTCGACGTGTACAGCGTTCCAAACGGGGTCGGCATTGCCCT
This sequence comes from Rhizobium sp. HT1-10, assembly GCF_049472505.1. NCBI lineage: Bacteria > Pseudomonadati > Pseudomonadota > Alphaproteobacteria > Hyphomicrobiales > Rhizobiaceae > Rhizobium > Rhizobium sp. HT1-10. The sequence goes on from NZ_JBCEBQ010000023.1 coordinate 6,273, forward strand.
GCCCCCTGCAAACACTTGCCCCTCAGGGGCCGTATGACACGCGACGCAATCGCCTGCACGAGCCAGGTATTCGCCACGTTTGATCAGGCTGGCGTCGGCTGCCGAAGCCGCGGTGGGACCAAAAATGAGAGCACTCGCGATCCCGCCGAAAATGCAAATCGATCTGGCTATTCTGCGGAATGTGTTGTCCATGGTCAGTTCCCTCCCCGCGGCTGGCTGCCGCAGGCAAGTGGAAGCGTGAAGCTCCCCTTGGGGGCAGGGACGGGTTCCGCAGGCGCCGGTTGCGCCGAAAGCCAGGCCGCTACCGCTGTGACGTCGGATTCCGTCAAATGTCCTGCGACAACCTGCATACAGTCGGGCGCGATCGCCGTTCGCGTACCGTATCGCCATCCACCCAGCTGGGCGCTGACATAGGAGGAGCGAAGGCCGAGCAGACCAGGTATACCCGGCTCCTGCCCGGTGAGCAGCGTGCCATGACAGCTCGCACACGCCGGAACGCCGTGATCGGCGTCGCCGCTGTTGACGAGTTCGTCACCTCGCTTCAGAATCTCGGCGCTGACATCGGAGGGCGTCTTTTCGGGCAAAGGCGGGCGCTGCGCGGCAAAATACTCCGCCATCTGCTTCAGGTAGGGATCGGGCAGAAATTGCAGCAGATAGTTCATCGGCGGATACTTCCGCCGCCCGCTGTGAAAGGCGAGCAGCTGGTTGTAAAGGTAGCCGGCCGGCTTGCCCGACAGTCTCGGAAAATAGGGGTCGTTCGTGCCTCGGCCCTCGACGCCGTGGCACGGTGTACAGGCCTGCACGCGGTCTGCCATGCCGGCTACCGACACGTCCGCAGCCGCGGCGGAGGTGGCCACGACGAGTACGGATGCTGTCAGTCCCCATATTCTTAGCCGCACTGCGATCGCCCCCGATGCCGTCCAGAATTAAAACCAGTACACCTCAACCATACGCTGTCAACAGAAAGCCTTTCGCGCGGAGCCCGCCGTATCCTCATATTGAAGACCGGTATTTCGTCGGGCTCGCCCCGGTTACCCGGCTGAACACTCTCGAAAAATGTGCCTGATCCGAGAACCCGCAGAAGGCCGCGATTTCCGCGAAACCCATCTCGGCGGATTCGATCAGATATTTTGCCTGCTCCACCCGCTGAACCGTCAGCCACCGGTGGGGCGGAAGACCTGTAGTGTTGCGGAATGCCTTGGAGAAATGGCTGACGGAAAGACCGCACTCGGCCGCGAGCGCGTGAAGAGAGACCGTGTTGTCGAAAGAAGCGAGCATGACTTCCTTTGCGCGCCTTTCCTGAAGTGGCGCCAGCTTCGCCGGACCCTCGCGGAACGTGACCCTGCCGTATTTGAAGACGACATGGGCACAAACCGCGTTCAGGATGTGCTCGAGAAAGAGACTGCTGGCCGCTCTCGACACATCCGTCGCCGAATGGAGTGCCTGCCCGAGCATGCTCATGACGGGATCATGCACAGCCTGCCCGAGCTGATATTCGAGGTCGGAGATCACCTTGCCGGAATGTTCGGCTGCGACTGCATTGATCGCCTTGAACGGCAGATAGAACTGGAAGGAGTGATACGGCCCGTTGATCAGCACGCTCGGGTCACGCCTGAGGTCGTAGAATGCCGTTTGGCCACTCGAGAACTTCGGCGTCTTCACAGATCGCTTGTCGAACCACAGTTCATGATCGGAGTTGGCGATCTGCCAACCGACAAGCATCGCATCGTCATAGGCGACGGCCGGCGATGGGTCCGTTGTCGGCACGTCCGAAAGCAACTCCGTGACCCCGAGCATTCCGCGCTGGAGCGAGTAGCTGAGGTTTCGCCTCAGCCCGTCGAGATCGACCGGACGCGTAATGTCCTCGCTCATGAGCCCTGCCCTTCCAGGGAGAGAGCTTGAGGCACATCCGAAACGGCGAACGCGTTGCCACTTCTGCTCCGCCCGGTGTTCCGTCGCCAGACGCCCGGAGTCACTCCGGCGATCTGGGTGAAAACCCGCGTGAAATGGCTTTGATCGGCAAAGCCACAGAGCGAGCCGACCTCGCCAAGACTGCTTTCGCTCCTGCTCAACAAATCCTTGGCAAGCTCGATACGCCTGACCTGCATGTAGCTGTGAGGCGAGCTGCCGACCGAATGGCGAAAGGCACGGCAGAAATGGCGGTGAGACAGCTCGCATTCGCGCGCCAGCTCGGCGACCGTCATTCCACTGTTCAGACGCGCATGGATGAGGTCCTTCGCCCGCTTCTCCTGCCAGGGAGCGAGCCCTCCTCGGATAGGACGACTTTCTGGAACGAGGCCGCCATAGGCGTGGGCAAGATGGGTCGCAAGGGCGAGGCTCGCATGATCGACGCAAAGACGACCTACGACCGCCGGCTGCGAGAAGGACAAGCTCATGGTGCCGATCAGGTTCCGGATCGTTTCGTCCCACATACCTTTTCCATGTGGGTGTTTGAGATTGTTGATGCGTGATGCCTCGGAACTATCCGCCACCTCATCAAGAACCAACCTCGGAAGGTAGAAGTTCATCGTGTGAAATGGCTTGTCGACCAGAAAGCTCGGACAGAGCTTCAGGTCCTGGATCGTGATCTGCCCGGCCTCGATATGGCTTGCGGGAGCGTCGCGGTTCGTCTCCCAGACACGAAATCCCGGATTGCTCGCAAGATGCAGCGTCACGAGAAACGCATCGTCGTCGGGAAGCGGCTTGGTTATAAACCGCGAGGGCTGATCCGAACGCAGTTCGGTAAGCGCTAGTGTAGCCTTGCGCGGCGTGAGTGAGACCACGACCGGCGCAAATTTGACCCTGAAGCTCGATCCTAGTCGATTTCCAAACGCACCCTCAGTCATGCAGCCCCCAGACGAACCGTCGGACACGCTTGCCGATACCCCGCCGGAACCATACAACTCGGGCCGAAAACGACAATCCTCAATCATAGAGAACCGGCGTCACCGGTTGCAAAATGTCCCGATGGATCAAAAAGCGTTGTTTCGTTCAAATACGATGGCGGCGCATTCGCACCGCATCGTCGATTTCAGTGTGCGGGCGACGAAGGGAGATGAAGACCCTCGTCGAACCCCAACAGCTCACGGAGCGGCATCTTCGGCTGGACGAGATCGGCAAGCGTGTATTCGTCGAGAGTGGCAAGAAACGCCGATGCGGCTGCAGCCAGCGCCCGTTTCAGGACACAGGCAGGCTGGATGGCACAGACGATGGTGCTGCTTTTCTCGAAGCACGGCACCAGGGCGAAATCCGGCTCGCACGCGCGGACGATTTCGCCGACCGTGATGGTTTCCGAGGCTCTGCCGAGCCGCATGCCGCCTTGGCGTCCGCGAACCGTATCCAGGAGGCCTTTCTGTCCAAGCTCGTGGGTGATCTTCATCAGGTGGGCTTTGGATATCTGATAGGCATCGGCGATCTCCGAGATCGTCGATAATTTTTCGGTGTTCAGCCCAAGATACATCATCAATCGCAGCGCGTAGTCGGAATAGACGGTCAATCGCATGTCACTGTCCCTGCAAAATCGCCTGCCTTATATCGATATCGCCGGGCGGCCGCCATGGCCGCCCGGATTTGCGATTGTATTCAAGCGTTCAATCCATCTGCGGGACCGAAGAATTCGTAGTGAATCATGTCTGCTGCTACACCCGCGTCGGCCAGCCCATTTACGAAGGCAGCAAGGAACGGCTTGGGGCCACACAGATAGAAATCCGCGTCGTCGATCGGCGTGTTGAGTGCCAGCCAGTCGACGGTGACGTATCCTTCGTGATCATAGTGTTCGCCCTTCAAGTCCGTTTCATGGGGATCGCGGTAGAATACCGCTGCGCTGAGGTTCGGCTTGTCGGCACTGAGGTTCCTGATGTGGTCGCCCATGGCATGGACCCGACCATTTTGCGCCGCATGAACATAGTGCACGGAGACCTTGGTGTCGGAGCCGGCGATGGATTCGAACATGCTGACCATCGGTGTCAGCCCGACGCCGCCGCTTAGTAGGACGATTGGCCTTTGCGGGTCGTCTGCGAGGTAAAAGTCTCCGGTCGGCGGTGCCACCTGGAGGATCGAGCCCTCGATTGCGACGTCATGCAGGAAATTGGAGACCAGCCCCAGCGGCTCCCTCTTGACGGATATCCGATAGGTCTCGCCATTCGGCGAAGATGAAATGCTGTAGTTCCGCTTCTGCGGGCCAAGCCCGTCGATCGGTATACGGAAGGTGAGATACTGGCCGGGCTTGTGAAGCACGACCGGCAGACCGTCGATCGGTCGCAAGACGAACGACGTGATGACATCGCTTTCGCGGACCTTCGCCTCGATACGGAATTCCCGCCAGCCGATCCAGCCGCCATCTGCCGCCTGCAATTCCGCGTAGACGACTTTTTCACGACCGATCAGGATGTTGGCCAGAAACCAGAAGGCCTCGCCCCAGGCATCAAGGATCGACGGCGTCGCTGCATCGCCGAGCACATCCTTGATGGCCGCGAGCAGTGCTTGCGCGACATAGGGATAGTGTTCCGGCTTAATGCTCAGGCCCACATGCTTCTGGGAAATGCGTTCGACGGCAGTTGCAAGGACGCCCAGGTTGTCGATATTCTGCGCATAGGCAAGGATCGCCTGGGCAAGGGCCTTTGTCTGCCGCCCGCCTTCACCATGATTGGATTGATTGAACAGTTCGCGAATTTCCTGATCCGCAAACAGCCTTTCATACATCGCCGCGGTAATGGCCGTGCCGTGCGCCTGGAGCGCAGGGACTGTGGCCCGAACGATGGCTTTGGTCGCCTCGCTAAGAGTGTTCGACATCGGTCTTTCTCCTTTTCTGATTGATCGATGACCAAGAACTAGTCCTTTAAACATATATCTACAATATATCTTTAAGCGGTGAGCGGACGTTGCGCTGTTCTGTCACAGGCCGCGATAGCGCCCGACGCAAGCAGGATGCCGCCATCGAATATGGCCATTTTGTCCAACGGCTGGCCCCATCGGCAAATAACGCCGCGTGCCGGTGCGTTAGGCTGCGCCTTTCGCAATGGAGAAAAGCACATGACCGAGCCTTGGCTTCTGACGCTGATTACGCCTTCCCCGCAGGCTGGATGGGACCTTGCCGTGAAACTATCGAGGATGGGCGTGAAGGTGACGCAGCCCTCCGATGCGATCCGCACGAAGTTGCGGACGATCTACGAAAACGATGCCGATAGCTTGATCGCCACGTCCCAAGTCGTCGCCCTCAACTTCCAGACAGTCGCCGCGGCGAACGATCATTGGCGCACTTCGGCAGCGGTTTAGGGGGAAAAAATCGATGCTGATCAACGATATCCTTAGAGCCGCGTCCTTGGTCGCAATGATCTCGTTGGCATCTCAGGCCGGCGCTCAGACCCTTGGCCCCGGCGAACACGTCAAGCCGGTCTTCCAGCAGAAGCTGCCGAACGTTCCTGGAAAAAGCATGATAGCCGTGATCGTGACTTACGATCCGGGCGGCAAATCGCCGCCGCATCATCACGCGGGATCCGCCTTCATCTATGCCCAAGTGCTTTCGGGGTCGATACGCAGCAAGGTCGATGACGCGCCTGCTCGGATCTACAAGACGGGCGAGAACTTCTATGAGGCTCCCGGCTCCAAGCACGGCATCAGCGAAAACGCGAGCAAGAAAGTCCCCGCCAGCCTGCTTGCCGTCTTCGTTGTCGATACCGACGACGACAAGCTGACGGTGCCGGACAATTGAACTTCCTGGTCAGGTCATCCACTTCCGATGTTCCGCGAAACGATCCGCCAGCAGATCGATAAAGAGGCGAACCTTGGTTGGCAGATGACTGCGGTTGGGATAGACGGCATTAATAGTGAACTCGACCGCATTCACGTCAGGCATCATCCGGACAAGCCGCCCCGCAGCGAGATCGTCGAAGACAACGCAGCTCGGCGCCAGAAACACGCCCCGCCCTGTCACCGCCAGGTGTCGGAGCGTCTCGGCGCTGTTTGATACTACGTTTCCTGAAATCTTGACGCTCTGTTGACCTCCGTCGGGCCCTTCGAAACGCCATTCCTCTCCGTAAGGGTAATAGGAAGACAATTGTGTCCCGCTAGATTGGCCGGACTTTCAGGCGCCGCATGCGTCTCCAGATAGGACGGCGAACAGGTGAGAATGTGACGCCAGGGCGTTAGCTTCCTGACAACGAGGCTTGAATCCGGCGGCGGTATGGTTCTGATCATCAG
>NZ_JBCEBQ010000024.1:0-1178 GCF_049472505.1 Rhizobium sp. HT1-10
CGCTGATCCCGCTCGCGCATGTAGTCCTTGATGATCGTGTAGCCGCCGGTGAAGCCGCGCTCGTCACGTAAACGGTCGAACACCCGCTTGGCCGTATGGCGCTGCTTGCGCGGTACTTTCAGGTCTTCCTCCAGCCAGTGCTCGATGGTCGAGACAAACGCATCCAGCTTCGGCCGCCGGATCGGCAACTGACGCTGATACCCAGGCGGTGTCGAATACGACACCATCTTGGAAACGCTGTCGCGGGATATGTTGAAATGCTTTGCAGCCTGACGCCGGCTCATCCCTTCCGAAACAGCCAGTCGAACTTTGAGATACAATTCCACGGTGTAGATCCCCTTGTCCCTCCTGCGTTCAATGCAGAAGGAAGATAGGTGGCCGGATTTTACTCCGCCCCTACGACGTGATTATCACGCCGTTACCGTGGCCGACTTTTGCACCGCCGCTCTCAAACGATCGAGCGCATCATTGCAGACGAGCCTAAATCATAAACCACGCGGCCCTCACCGGATGGATACGAATTTAGCCCACACGGCTCTTCATGATATCGAACGGCAACACGTTGATGGATTGAAGTTGGTCTGCCGCGTCGGGTCGGCCAAGATAGTACCCTTGTAGCTGATGAATGCCGTACTGCTGCATTAGACGCTGATGCTCGATGGTTTCTACCCCTTCGACAACAACGCGGATTCCGCGGTTGCGAAGCAGGCCGATGATATCCACCATCATCCGTCTTCCTCGCTCCGTATTGCAGTCGTGTAGAAAGGACCGGTCAATCTTAACGGTATCGAATTCTATCAGACGCAGCCATGACAGTCCGGCAAAACCCGTACCAAAGTCGTCCAACCAGACCTGGACGCCTAACTTTCTCAAATCGGTGATGCAAAGAACTACATCTTGGTCCAGCTCCAGCTCTATTCCTTCCGTAATTTCGAGAGCGAGCCTGGCTCCTGCTAAGCCAAAATCTGCGAGGGTTGAAGGAAGTCCGGCGACTTGAGTTCAATTGGCGACACATTGACACTTGCGACCTCCACCTTATTCTCTGCCAGAAGGTCGCTGCAGACGGTTCGTATCGCCCAACGCCCGAGCTCGATTATTGCCCCAGATCGTTCGGCGACGGGGATAAAAGCAACAGGTGCGATCGATGTGCCATCAGGCCGACGCAGGCGCATCAGAGC